>DASRPJ010000062.1:0-2499 GCA_035646435.1 Thermoanaerobaculia bacterium
TGAGTGGGAGGCACAGATGACGACAATGGCGTTCGTCCTCGTGGCGCAGCTCCTCGCGCCCACGCCGGTCCCTACCGCTGCACCGCTCTTGGGCTATGGCCCATGGCACCTTGGCATGTCCAGAGATGAAGTGACGGCCGTGTCAGCATTCGGTCCCTACTCGCCCGTCAGAGTCACCGGCGGTCTCGAGACAAGGAATGGTGTTTTTGCCGACCAGAAGACGAATATCTCTTTCGCTTTTGGCGACCGCGGGCTCCGGATGATCCAGATCTGGGCGTATGAGGGAAGAGACCGGAAGGACGCCGTCGCGGCGTTTTACCGCGTCTACCAGCATTTGGAGAAGGCGCATGGCGCCGTGGAGACAGATTTGCGAGGAGTTCCCGTGCGCGCTGACAGCGTGCAGTTTAGCGAGCCGGTTCAGCGGTTCCTATCGGCAGTGCCGCCCGGAAGGGCGGCCAAGATCCAGCTCTCACCTGTCGAGAAATCTCCGGGCATCAAGATCTTTTCGTCTCTCATGACGCAGCCGCAGCTCGGTTACTACTATGTCTTCCTGTACTACGTCACTCCGCAGCGACCGACGTGATGGAGCCAGCTCGGTCGACGGATCAGCCCGCGCCTAGGATGGCGTTGCAGCGGAGTCGCCGTCCCTCGGTGCGCTCGCTCCGCTCGCCCGTGAACGTCTATCGGTCAGGCGTCTCAGCGCGCGCGGTGTGAAGCAGTCCATCGGTCTCGTCTCGTTGGTGGTGCCCGAATACGAAGAGGCCCTCGCCTTCTACGTGGGCATTCTCGGTTTCACTGTCATCGAGGATTCGTTCGTACCCGAGCAGAACAAGCGCTGGGTCGTGGTCGCTCCGCCCGGGTCCACGGAATCGAGACTTCTCCTGGCGCGGGCGTCGACTCCCGAGCAGTCCAGCCGTGTGGGCAACCAGACGGGAGGTCGGGTTTTCTTGTTCCTGTACACCGACGACTTCGATCGCGACTACCGCGCGTTCAGGGGCAGGGGCGTCGTCTTCGTCCGCGAGCCGTCGGAGCAGCCCTACGGCACGGTCGCGGTCTTCCGAGACCCCTGGGGCAACCTCTGGGACCTCTTCCAACCGAAGGCCGAGAGCGAGCATGGCGACGCCTGACCCTTCACCCGAGCAGACCTCGGCCGGGTCGATAGCCCCGTGAAAGCCGTCGTTCAGGTCGGCTACGGCTCGCCCGACGTGCTCCATCTGCGCGAGGTCGAGATCCCGCCTCTGGGCAACGACAAGGTCCTCGTCAGGGTCCACGCGGCTTCCGTCAACGCGTTGGATTGGCACGTCACGCGGGGCATGCCTTACTTGATTCGCGCGCTCAGCGGCCTTCGCACGCCCCGGGACAGCATCCGGGGAGTGGACCTCGGCGGCCGCGTCGAGGCCGTCGGCAAGGACGTCCGAGGCTTTCAAATCGGGGACGAGGTTTTCGGAGGCACCGACGGCAGCTTCGCCGAGTTCACGGTCACGACGCCGAACCGGCTGGCGCCGCGCCCCGCGGGACTGACTTACGGGGAGGCCGCCTCCCTCCACGTTGCGGGGCTCACGGCACTGCAGGGCCTGCGCGACGCGGCGCGGCTTCAATCGGGTCAGCGCGTGCTCATCAACGGTGCGGGGGGCGGGGTCGGCACGTTCGCGATCCAGATCGCCAAATGGCTCGGCGCGCACGTCACTGCCGTGACCCGGACGGAGAGCATCGACCTCGTCCGCTCGGTCGGCGCGGACGAGGTCATCGACCATCGCACCGAGGACTTCACCCGCCGCGGCGAGCGGTACGACGTTCTCTTCGACATCGGCGGGAACCGCCCGTTTGCCGACTGCCGCCGCGCCCTCACCGAGAAGGGGGCTCTCGTCGTCGTCGGCGCCCCGGCCGGCCGCTGGATCGCGCCGGCCTCCCGCCTCATCCAGGCGGCCGTACTGTCCCCGGTCGTCAGTCAGCGGCTCGTGCCAATGATCTCCAAGAACGATCCCGCGGGCCTCGCGCTGCTGAAGGACCTGGCCGAAGCCGGGAAGATCCGGCCCGTCATCGACCGGGAGTACGAGTTGAGCGAGACCGCCGAAGCGGTCGGCTACGTGGGCGCGGGCCACGCGCGCGGCAAAGTCGTCATCCACGTCCAGTGAGGCGCGCTCGGGTCTAGAAAAGACTTCGCTGCGGCGCGCCGGACGGTCGAGACGTCACGCGGGCGACCTCGGTATACGTCTCGCGCAGGCTCTCGGGCGCCTCGCGGATCTCGCCCGTCAGGAGCTGCTGGAGCTGGAGGGCGTTCGCCACGGCCTGGCCGCGGAAGTGGTTGTTCAAGATCGCGTAGGCGTTCGACGCCGGGCGGCGCGCGGCGCCTTCGCGAATTCGCTCGACCCACGGCTCGAGCTCGCGCTCCGAGTAGAGGTAGTCGTATCGCTCCTCGTTCGAGGTGTCCGGCCCGAACCACTTCGCGGCGTTGCGGCCGTGGAAGCGGTAGTAGGCGACGGGACCGGTCACGTGCGC
>DASRPJ010000063.1:0-2170 GCA_035646435.1 Thermoanaerobaculia bacterium
CGCATCAGTCGATCGGCCTTCCTCAGCCGTTGAAGCTCTTCGGCACGCCGGAGCAGAAGAAGAAGTACTTCCCGCGGCTCGCGCGCGGGGCGGTCTCCGCGTTCGCGCTCACGGAGCCGGAGGTCGGGTCCGATCCCGCCAACCTCTCGACGACCGCCGAGAAGACGTCCGAAGGCGACTACGTCCTGAACGGCGAAAAGCTCTGGTGCACGAACGGCACGATCGCGGAGCTCTACGTCGTGATGGCCCGGCACCCCGACACGAAGAAGATCTCGGCGTTCATCGTCGAGCGTGACATGCCCGGCGTCGAAGTCGTCCACCGGTGCCACTTCATGGGCTTGAAGGCGATCGAGAACGGGGTCATCCGCTTCACCAACGTGAAGGTGCCGAAGGAGAACCTCCTGCTCGCCGAGGGGCGCGGGCTGAAGCTCGCGCTCGTCACGTTGAACACCGGGCGTCTCACCTTGCCGGCGAGCTGCACGGCCGGGGCGAAGCGCGCGCTCGAGATCTGCCGCGGGTGGGCGAACGAGCGCGTGCAGTGGGGGCAGCCGATCGGCCGTCACGACGCGATCGCGCAGCTCCTCGCGGAGATGGCCGCGACGACGTTCGCCATGGAAGCCATCAGCGACCTCGCCTCCGGGATGGCGGACCAGGGGGACCGCGACATCCGACTCGAGGCGGCGGTCGCCAAGATGTGGAACTCGGAAGAGGGCTGGAAGATCGTCGACCGGACGATGCAGATCCGCGGAGGCCGGGGCTACGAGACCGCGGACTCGCTCCGCGCCCGGGGCGAGGCGCCGATCCCCGTCGAGCGGATGATGCGCGACTTCCGGATCAACCTCATCTTCGAGGGGTCTTCGGAGATCATGCGGCTCTTCATCGCGCGCGAGGCGCTCGACCGGCACCTCGCCATCGCGTCCGACCTCTTCGACAAGAAGCTCTCGCGCAAGGAGCGGATGGCCGCGCTACCGCGGTTCGTCGGCTTCTACTCGAGGTGGTACCCGACGCGCTGGGCGGGCTGGGGCCGCTGGCCACGGTTCAACGACTTCGGGCCGCTCTCGGCGCACGTGCGGTACCTCGAGCGGACGACGCGCCGGCTCTCCCGATCGATCTTCCACCTCATGGCGAGACACGGTCCGAAGCTCGAGAAGCGCCAGGCCCTCCTCTTCCGTGCCGTCGACGTCGGCGCGGACCTCTTCGCGATGAGCGCCGCCGTGTCGCGCGCGGACGGGCTCCGCCGGTCGAAGTCGCCCGACGCGAAGAGCGCGCTCGAGCTCGCCGACGTCTTCTGCCGCATGACTCGCCGCCGCATCGAGTCCGCTTTCGCCGCCATCCGCTCGAACGACGACGTGCGGAAGTACCGGACCGCGCGCCGGCTCCTGGACGGCGAGCACAAGTGGCTCGAGCGCGGCATGACTCCGATGTCGGAGCTCGAAGAGTTCGCGGCGCGCCGGGCGGAACCGGTGGAGCGCCCCGTCGCGGCGGTCTGAACGCAGGGCGTCCGACCGCCACGGTCCGACTCTCTACGTCTCCGGCTCCTCGTCGGAGCCCTCGTTCATCCCCTCGAACAGGATCGTCGTGAAGTAGCGCTCGCCGGTGTCGGGGAGCATCGCGAGAAGCACCGATCCGGCGGGGGCTTTTTCCGCGACCTTTCGCGCGGCCGCGAACGTCCCTCCGGACGAGATGCCGCAGAAGATCCCCTCCTTCGTGGCGAGCTCGCGCGCGGCGTCCCGGGCCTCGATGTCGGTCACGGTGACGACCTCGTCGTAGACGTCGCGGTTCAGAACCCCTGGAATGAAGTCGGGCGTCCAGCCCTGAATCTTGTGCGGCGCCCAGGGCTTGCCCTCGAGAAGGGCCGCGCCCGCGGGCTCGGTGACGATCACCTTGATGTCCGGCCGCGCCTTCTTCAGCATCTCGCCCGCGCCGGTGAGCGTGCCGCCGGTCCCGTAACCGGTGACCCAGTAGTCGAGCCGCTTCCCGGCGAAGTCGCGGAGGATCTCCGGCCCGGTCGTGTTGCGGTGGTACTCGGGGTTGGCGGGGTTGTCGAACTGACGCGCGACGAACCAGCCGTGCTTTTTGGCCAGCTCCTCCGTCTTCTTCACCATCCCGGTCGCGCGGTCGGCCGCCGGAGTCAGGATCACCTTGGCTCCGAGAGCGCGCATGAGCTTGC
>DASRPJ010000064.1:0-3293 GCA_035646435.1 Thermoanaerobaculia bacterium
TCCCGTCGGAAGAGCCGGCGCCGGTCAGCGCGACGGGATACGCGACGTTCTCCTCCGCCGACAGGACGGGAATGAGGTTGAACGTCTGGAACACGAACCCGAAGCGGTCGCGGCGCAGGTCCGAGCGCTCGTTCTCCGACAGTTCGGTCGCGTCCTTCCCCTCGAAGAGGACCTCGCCCGAGTCGGGTCGGTCGAGGAGACCGAGGAGGTTCAGAAGCGTCGTCTTCCCGGAGCCGCTCGGCCCCTGGATCGCGACGAACTCGCCCGGTTCGACGTCGATCGACACGTCCCGAACCGCCGGAACGTCCGCGGCGCCGAGACAGTAGGTCTTCGAGACGGAGCGGGCGGCGAGAAGGGTCAGCCCGGCGTCGCCGCTCACTCGGCGAGGAAGTACTGGATCGTCGTGACGACCCGGACCTTCTTGATCTCCGGCGAGAACGCGTCGCGGTCCTGGATGTCGAAGTAACCCTGTTGCGCGTTCCGGATCGCGCCGACGGTGCTCCCGGAGTCGCGCGCGAACTGCTCGGCGGCCTTCCGCGCGTCCTTCGTCGCCTCGGCGATCATCGCGGGCTTGATCTCGTCCAACGCGGTGTAGAGAAACGTCGTGTTGTACTCGTAGCTTCGCATGAGGGCGACGCCTTCCCGGATGAGCTCACCCGATCGCTGCAGCGCCTCCTTCACGGCCTGGACGCGCGGCGAGCGCAGCGTGACCGTCTGCTCCGCGACGTAGCGATCCATCGTACGCCCGGGCATGCGGCCCTCCTGGGCCTCACGGTCCGTCACACGCGGGGAGGAAATGCTGTACTCCGCGGCGGGAAAACCGCGCGCCGCCAGGAACGCGACGATCTTCTTCGCGCTTGCGTCCAGGCTGTTCTGCACCGTGACGAGATCGTCACCGGTCGCGTTGAAGACGATCGGCCACATCGCGAGGTTCGCCGGGACCTCCCTCTCGGCGAGGCCCTTGACCGTCACGTAACGGTCCGAAGCGCGCGCCGCGAACAGCCCGCGGCCGACGAGGAAACCGCCCGCGGCGATGCCGAGCCCGAGGATCAGCGCGGCGAGAGTGCCGTTTCGCATCGGCGGACATCATAACGGCCCGCCGCCCACGAGAACCCACTTCGAAGCGTTCGACCCTCAGGCGGTGTGGCGGGCGTGCTCCTTTTCCCAGAGCGGGTCGTTCGGAGAGCGCCGTTCGAAAGCCATCTTCAGCCGATGAAGTCCCGCCGTCGTGAGCGACCCGAAGAGGACGGAAAGGACGAGAGGCCACGTCCCCTCCCCGATGAAGAAGTCGCTCCCGGTTCCCCGGACGAGGATCGCGAACACGAGGTTGACGGCGACGTTCTCGAGCAGCTTGACCGAGACGAAAGTCCCCGACTGGCGGGCGAGCCAGGGGAACGTCTTCAACCCCTCGATCACGAGAAAGATGATGAGAGAGCGGCCGAGGAAGTTGTCCCACGCCTGAAGGTTGACGTTCATCGGGGTCCCTCCTGCGGGCCGAAGCCTGCAAACCCTGTGCTCGTACGCTTCGTCACGCTGCCGTCACGGTGACAGGGTGAAGGCTGTCACTTTGGCACCTAAGTCAGACCGCCCGACGAGCGTGTTCCTGCGCCCACTCGTACGGAGATCGGCGCTCGAACGCCATCTTCAAGCGGTGAAGTCCCGCGGTCACGAGCGAGCCGAAGATCACGGAGAGCACGAGGGGCGTCACCCCGTCGCCGAGGAAGAAATCGCTCCCGGTTCCCCGAACGAGAACCGCGAAAGCGAGCGTGACGCCGACGTTCAGGACGAACTTGTAGAAGATCGAACCGCGGGCCGCCCGGGCGACCCAGGGAAACGTCTTCAGGCCTTCGATCACGAGAAAGACGATGAGCGAGCGACCCAGGAAGTTGTCCCACGCCTGAAGGTTGACGTTCATCTCGCCTCCCTGTTTGACCGAATCGTATGTCGCGAGGGTGGCGGAAGCGCATGGGAATCGAACCCACCCATCCCGGCAAAACCGGGACGCCAACGGATTTGAAGTCCGCGAGGGCCACCAGACCCCGCGCGCTTCCCCGCCGCGATTATGTCAGCCCGGCTTTTCCTCGCCGGGCCAGGGAAGTCGAAAGCGGTCCATCGTCTCGAAGACCCTTTCACCCTTGCGCAGGCCCCGCATCTCGAACTCGATGCCACCGGGGGTCAGAGTGGCGAGCAGGAAGTGGAAGAACCTCACCGCCGGCCCCGCGAAGAGGTCATCGCGGTGCCGCTGCCGGTGGCCGGTCTCCAGGCGGATGCGCGGCCCTCCCCCGCCTCCGGTGACCAGGAAAGTTTTCCCCCCGCGCTCGTAACGCTCGTAGCTGTGCACGTGCCCCGACAGCATCGCGAGGGTCTTCCGCGCGGCCTGGAAGGGGGGCACGAAGAAGCGCTGGACGTGGAGCTCGTCGGACGTGACGGAGCTGTTCGTGTAAGGCGGATGGTGCAGCAGCACGAGCGTGCCACGCACCTCGGCGTCGCCGTCGGCGCGATCGATCTCTTCCGCGTACCAGGTCGCCTGCTCTTCCCAGAGCGCGGAGGTGAGAAAGCTCCGGTTCGAGTCCAGCATGAGGAGCTCGAGCGGCCCCCAGGTCAGCGCGTGCCAGCGCCTCCCTTCCAGGAGCGGAAAACGCGCCTGGAAGTTGCGCAGCCCCGCCCGGGGCGAGACCCAGTACTCGTGGTTCCCGGGAACGGCGAGCACCGGGATCCCCGCCTCCCGGATCGGCGCCGTCAGGGCGTCGAACTCCTTCCACTCCGCCGCCGACGATCCGCAGAAAACGAGGTCGCCGAGCAAGAGGAGGAGCTCCGGCTGCTCCCGCGCAATCGCCTCGAGGATGATCGCGCGCTCCTCGAGGTTGGACTCGCGCCAGACCTCGACGCGCGAAGTCCGCTGAAAGTCGCTGGCGACGGCGAAACGCCCGGTTCGCGGAGGTTCGAGCGCGGCGTCAAAGGCCGGTGTTTCGGTATCGGGGCGACTAAACGGAATCACGAAAAGGTCCAATGCAACCCGCGCACCGACTTCGCCCGCTTTCGGGCCGAACCGAGGGACGCGACGTTTCGATAGTCTTCCGAAGTCTTTCGGCCAACGGCGGAGCCGAGTTTCCGGGGACGCACGATTGGAGGACCCTGCTGATCACCAACCCGCTACGACGCCGGCCCTGGTACCGAGGGTGGTACCATAAAGAGTACCATGCGCCTTCGTGAAGAAATCAAGCCGGTGACCGCGCTCAAGACGGGGGCCGCCAGGCTCCTGCGCGCCGTGAGGGAAACACGGCGACCCGTGG
>DASRPJ010000065.1:0-3183 GCA_035646435.1 Thermoanaerobaculia bacterium
CGTCCACCGGAGGCGCCACGGCGAGCGCCCGGGTCGCGACCGAGATCTTCCAGCGCGCGAGCACGGTCCAGTTCTCGCCCCGGTCGTCGCTCCGCGCGACGAGGCCGCCCTGATACTGGCCCGCGAGCGACGCCCAGAGACGGCCCGGGACGTCCGGGTCCGCGACGAGACCGGTGGCGACGTAGCCGGGGAACGCGGCACCCTGCCGCAGCGCCGTCCAGCTCGCGCCCGCGTCGGTCGAGCCGTAGAAGTTCCCGCGCGAGGTCCCGCTGTAGAGGACGTCCTTCTGGAAGGGGTCGATCGCGAAGACCCGGATCTCCGCCCCCCAGACCGGAAGCCGCCACCAGGTCGCGGCGCGTGCGTCCGGCGCGGCTGCCAGCAGGAAGCCGAGCCCGAACAGAAGGGTCGAAAGCCGAGCGTGTCGCCGGTTCATGGAATGTCCGTTTCCGTCGAAAAGTCGATCAAGTGGTCGAAAGCCGGGAGCGCGCCTGTCTGCCTGCTCCCCAAGGATAACCGGGATCGGCCGCGCCGCGGCGTACCGCCGTCACTTCCGCGAGAATCGACACCGCGATCTCCTCCGGGGTCACCGCCCCGATCGAGAGCCCGATCGGCGCGCGGATCGCTTCCAGCTTCTCCATCGGCACGCCTTCGGCCGACAGAACCTCGAGGACGCCCCGGACCTTCCTGGCTGAGCCGATCAGGCCGAGATATCGGGCGGAAGGGGCATCGGGAGCGAGCCAGGGGCGCAGGGCCGCGAGATCGGTCTCCCAGCACCGGGAGACGACGGCGACGTACCGGTCCCGGCCGGGCGCGAGGACGCCGGGCGGCAGGGCGTAGTCGCGGTCCGTCCGAACTACCTTCACGCCGGGGGGGAACCTCGCGGGGCTCGCGTACTCCTCACGGTCGTCGCCGACCGTGACGTCGTATCCCAGGTCGCGGCCGGCCCGTGCCAGCGCGAGGCCGACGTGCCCGCCGCCCAGGATGACGAGCGACGGCGCGGCCTTCAGGAGCTCGATCGAGACGCGCGACGATCCGCCGCAGATCATGTTCGTCGGCTCGCGCTCGCCCTCGAGCTCCCGGTCGAAGAAGTCGTACCACTTGAGAACACGCGCCGGCCCACCGTCGCGGAAGAGCGCCGCCGCGTCGGCGACGACGAGCGCCTCGAACGGCCCGCCGCCGATCGTGCCGCGGAAGGAGCCGTCCTCGAAGACGAGGAACCGCCTTCCGATCCGCGACGGGCCGGATCCCTTCGTCTCGACGACCGTCGCGAGCGCGAGGCGGCCGCGGGCCTCGAGCTCGCCGGTCAGGTCGCGGAAGAAAGCGTCGTCGCCGCTCACGGGACAATTGTAGCGACCCGCCTACTGTACGATCTCGCCCCGATGCAACCCGTGCGGGTGGCGGTGTTTCCGGCGGCCGGGCTCGGCACCCGGTTCCTCCCCGCCACCAAGGCCCAGCCGAAGGAGATGCTCCCGCTCGTCGACCGCCCCCTCGTCCAGTACGTCGTCGAGGAGGCGAAGGCCGCCGGGATCGAGCGGATCGTCATCGTCACGGGGCGCGGCAAGAACGCGATCGAGGACCACTTCGACACGTCCTTCGAGCTCGAGAAGATGCTCGAGGACCGGGGGAAGGACGACCTCCTCGCCATCGTGCGGGAGATCTCGGAGCTGATCCCGGTGTCGTACGTCCGGCAGAAGACCGCTCTCGGTCTCGGCCACGCCATCCTCCAGGCGAAGGACCTCGTCGGCCGCGAACCGTTCGCCGTGATGCTCGGGGACGACATCGTGGACTCGGCCGAGCCCTGCATCGGCCAGATGATGCGGCTCTACGAGAAGCGCGGGAACCCGGTGATCGCGATCCAGGAGGTCGCGCGCTCCGAGACGATGCACTACGGCATCGTCGCCGCGGAACGGGAGAGCGACCGCGTCGTGAAGATCACCGGGATGGTGGAGAAGCCGGCGCCCGAGGACGCCCCCTCGAACCTCGCGATCATCGGCCGCTACATCCTGCCGCCGGAGATCTTCGACATCCTCGAGGAGACCGCGTCCGACGCGCGCGGAGAAATCCAGCTGACGTCCGGACTCGCGACCCTTCTCGAACGGCGGCCGATCGACGGCTGCCTCTTCGAGGGAAAGCGCTACGACGCGGGGGACAAGCTCGGGTTTCTGAAGGCGACCGTCGAGTTCGCGCTGAAGCGGCCGGACCTCGGGGAACCGTTCCGGGAGTACCTGAGAGAGTTGAAGCTCGACTGAGGTTTGGTGCGAGGGCTAGTCGCCCGACTTCGCCTTCGGCTTGGGCTTCGCCTTCTTATCGTCCTTGTCCTTCTTTTCGGCCTTGTCGGCTTTCTCTCCGCCCGACTCCTTCGACTCCGCCGCCCCCTCCTTCGAGTCGGCCGACGCTTCCTTCTGCTTCTGCTCCCCCCTCGCCCCCGAGTAGTCGTTCACGTACCAGCCGCTGCCCTTGAACTGGATCGCGGGCGCGGAGAACGCCTTCTTGAGCCGGCCGCCGCAGTGCGGGCAGATCTTCAGGGGCCGGTCGCCCAGGCGCTGGATCGCCTCGGTCCTCTTTCCGCAGGCGTCGCAGTCGTATTCGTAGATCGGCATCGGCGGATACGAGCCCTACTTGGCCCCGAAGTCTCCGTTCTCGACGTCCCCGAGGTTTCCGCCGTCCGTCTTCCACTGGAGCTTGCGGACGCCGCCCGACTCCTTCACCCGGACGAGGTCGAGGCAGAAGAACGCGTAAAGGAGGCGCGCGTTCTCCGCCACCGTCCCCGGCCCCTTCTGGCACAGGACCTGGACGGTGGTCCGGGCGTCCACCTCCGCGTGGAACGCGGTCTCCTCCGGGCCGAAGATGCCCGGCGGAACCGTGTCCGTCGACCGCTCGAGGAGGCCGTGACCCGAGCCGAGCCGGTCGATCAGCCGCCGAACGGCGCGAACGCGGCGGATTCCGGAGACGATGACCGCGTCGATCGGCAGGTCGATTCGGATCGTCTCGTCCGATCGGCGGGCCCCGACCTCGAAGACGACCTCGCCGTTCTCCCATTCGAACCCGCCCCAGAGGATCTCGCGGACCTGCTCCGCGATCGCCGCGTCGAGCGACGCCTGATCGAGCAGCTCGAGCCGGAGAAGGATCTGCCCGAGACGGACGCCGTCGCCCGCCAGCCGCTCCTCCGCGCTCCGCACGGCC
>DASRPJ010000066.1:0-4491 GCA_035646435.1 Thermoanaerobaculia bacterium
GCAACCGGACGGGAGGTCGCGATGCCGAGCCCGTACGACGAGTTCTCCGACCGCGCCGCCCCCGACTACGCGGGCGGGACGGCCGAGGAGCGGGAGCGTCGCGACCTCCTTCGCGCCGAGATGGAGAGGGAGGGCTTCGAGGTCGACCCGGGTGAGTGGTGGCACTTCAACTACCGGGGGTGGGAGTCGTATCCGATCCTGGACGTCCCGTTCGAGGAGATCCGTTGAGGGGGGCGCCTGCGATCGTGGTCGCGCTCCTTCTTCCGCTCGCCGCCTCGGCCCAGCCGGCCGTCGACCTCTCGCGGATGCCCGAACCGAAGGACTTCCGCGCGTTGCGGTCCTCGAGCAACAACCCGGACCCCGAATCGAACGACGACAGCAAGCGCCCGATTCCGGGCGAGACGGTCACGCTCGCCGACCTCACCGGGCCCGGCGTCGTCACCCACATCTGGCTGACGGTCGCCGCGAACGAGTACGCGTGGCCGCGGCTGCTCCGCCTGCGGATCTACTACGACGGCAGCCGGACGCCGTCGGTAGACGCGCCGGTCGGCGATTTCTTCGCCGTGGGCCACGGGTTCGAACGCCCCGTCGAGTCGCTCGTGATCCGCGCGAGCTCCGAGGGGCGCTCGCGGAACAGCTACTGGCCGATGCCGTTCCGGCGGTCCTGCCGCATCACCGTGACGAACGAGGGCAGCCGCCGCGTCGCCAACCTCTACTACCACGTGGACTGGAAGAAGGTACCGTCGCTGCCGGCGACCACGACGTACTTCCACGCGCGCTACCGCCAGGCCCTCCCGAACTCGGGCGGCCGGCCATACGAGGTCCTGGACGTCCACGGCCGCGGCCACTACGCCGGGACCGTTCTCTCGATCGTCCAGGCCGAGGCGGGCTGGTTCGGCGAGGGCGACGACTTCTTCTTCGTCGACGGCGAAACGAAGCCCTCGATCGAGGGGACCGGCACGGAGGACTACTTCAACGACGCGTGGGGCCTGCGCGTCGGCACCGGGCCGTACGCGGGCGCTTCGGTCGCCGAGGGCACCGGCCTCGGCTCGCGGATGACCGCCTACCGGTGGCACATCGCGGACCCGATCCCGTTCCGCAAGTCGCTGCGATTCATCTTCGAGCACAGGGGTTGGACGTTTCACCCCGACGGGTCCGTCAAGTCGGCTTCGGGCGAGCGCACGGACCTGATCTCGAGCGTCGCGTACTGGTACCAGGTCGGGATCGCGACGGACCAGCCCGAAGTTCCCTACGGCTCCGCGCGGCTGCCCCAGGGCAACGCGCGTCAGATCGAGGTCGAGACCGCGGTCGTCGACGCGAAAGGCACGAAGGGCAGAGTGAGCGTCTCGAAGGACCTCTTCTGGTCGAAAGACGTCCTGCTCTTCGAAGGCGAGGGCCCGGGCGCGCGCGTCGACGTGCCCTTCGACGTCCCCGAGGACGGCCGCTACGAGCTCTACACGCAGGTCGCGCAGAGCTTCGACTACGGAAACTATTCGGTGCTGCTCGACGGGAAGCCCGTCGTCGCGGCGGAGCTCGAGCACGAGCCGGGCGCGGACGTGCTCCCGACGGGCCAGGTCGAAGGCTACGCGGCGGAGACTTACGTCGGTCTCGACCTCCTGATCGGTTGGCCCGAGCTCACGAAGGGACGGCACGTCGTGTCCTTCGTGTGCACCGGCAAGGCTGCCGGATCGCGCGGGTACAAGCTCGGAGTGGACAACCTGATCCTCGCGAAGGTCGGCCCGGAGGCGTGGGCGGCGACGCCGAGCCGGGAGCGCGCCGCGGACTGGCTGCGGCAGGCTCCGGCGAGCGCGCTGAAGCCGGGGTTGCGGGAGCGGACGCCGTCGGTGCGCGCGGTTGCCGCCGCGCGGCTGGCGGAGAGCCGGGAGCGCGCCGCGACGGCGGTCCCGGAGCTGACGGCGGCGCTCGGCGACGAGGACCCGATCGTACGCGGCCTCGCCGCGCTCGCGCTGCGCGAAGCGGGGGCGGCATCGCTGCCCGCGCTCGACCGGCTCGCCTCGCGGCTGAAGGATTCCGACACGGCGGTTCGGATGATGTCCGCGAACGCGATCGCCGGCCTCGGCCCGAAGGCGGCTCCCGCGATCAATCCCCTGATCGAAGCGCTCCGGGTCCCCGGCGAGCACACCCACGTCCTGCGGAGCGCCGCAGCGGCGCTCGGGGCGATCGGGCCGGCGGCGGCGGAGGCCGTCCCCGTGCTGGAGGAGGTCGCGAAGAAGCCGCTCGTGCGCTGGGCCGCCGAGGCGGCGATCACGAAGATCCGGAAGTAACCCGCTCGATCGCCCGCGCGACCTGGTCCCGGACCCGCTCCGCGAGGGCCGGGGCGTCTTCCGGCGTGAGCCCCTCCGTCGAGACGGGGGGCAACACCGTCACGCTCGCCGTCGTCTTGCGCAGCGCGATCGAGCCCTTCGGGAGCGCGTTCGAGGTTCCCGCGACCGCGAGCGGAACGACGTCGACCTTTTCTTCGATCGCGAGGCGGAACGCGCCTTCGCGGAAAGCCCCGACGGTGCCGTCGGGGCTCCGCGTCCCCTGCGGGAAGACGATGACCGATAGCTTGCAGCGCAGCCGTTCGCGCAGCTCCTCGACCGCGTGGCGCGCGCTCTCCTTATCGCCCCGCACGACCTCGACGTCTCCGGCCACGCGCATCTGCCAGCCGAGGAGCGGGATGTCGAAGATGGACTTCTTCGACAGCCACTTCATCTCCCAGGGGAGCATCGCGACGAGGAACGCGTCGGCGTTCGACGCGTGGTTGGCGACGAAGACATAGGGGCGGCGCGGGTCGGGGTGCACTTCGTCCCGGACGTGAAAGTCCCAGAACGGATTGAGCTTCACCGCCGTCGGCGCGATGGAGTGGAAGAGTTTGCCGACCTTGTAGCGGTCGGGATCCGAGCGGAACGTCGCGAGGCGGTAGAACGCGATGAGGGGCGTCCAGAGGATCACGAGGAGGACACAGCTTGCCCAGAAGAGCATCGAAAGCGGAGCGTCCAGCCAGCGGGGCATCGCGAGAGAGTCTAAGCGGGTAGGCCTCGCCGCTCCGTAAAACCAAGCACGCTTCGGTCCCTGGAAGCGTCGTTGTAGATTCCGCCGTCACGGAGGTGCCGTAATGGTCTCGCGCAACCGAATCGCCCTTTACGCGACGTTGATTCTCGCGCTTGGCACGCCCGTCTCCTTCGCGCAGACGATCACCGAGTTCCCGGCCGAATCCGGGATCCCGTTCCGGATCACCACCGGCCCGGACGGAGCTCTCTGGTTCACCACGTTCGCCTCCCGGATCGGCCGGATCACGACGGCGGGGGTGGTGACCGACTTGCCTGTCCCGGGCGTCGGGACGACCATCGACATCACGACGGGTCCGGATGGGAACCTGTGGTTTACGTACGGGAACACCGACAGCGCTTTTCCCCACTCGTCGGTGCGCCGGATCACTCCGGCCGGCGTCGTGACCATCTTCGAAGTGCCCGATGAGAGGAGCGAGACCTGGGGAATCACGGACGGCCAGGACGGAGCGCTGTGGTTCACCGAGCGCTCCGGAAACAAGATCGGCCGGCTGACCACCGCAGGCGTCCTGACCGAGTTCCCGCTCCCGACGGCGGGCAGCTCCCCCACGGACATCGCCGGGGGCTCGGACGGGGCTCTCTGGTTCACCGAAAACGGCGGCAACCGGATCGGCCGGATCACGACGGACGGAATCATCACGGAGTTCCCGATCTCGAGCCCCGCGACGGGAATCGCGCGCGGTCCCGACGGCAACATGTGGTTCACGCAGAGGAGCGCGAACCGGATCGGCCGGATCACGCCGGAGGGCGACGTCACCGAGTTTCCGCTTCCGACAGCGGGGAGCGGGCCGGTCCAGATCGCCAACGGCAACGATGGTGCCCTGTGGTTTACCGAACGCGACGCCAATCAGATCGGTCGGATCACAGTCGGTGGGGCCATCAGCGAGTATCCGATTCCGACGCCGGCGAGCTCTCCGGAGGGGATTACCCTCGGCCCCGACGGCAACCTCTGGTTCACCGAGGCCCTCGCGGACAAGATCGGACGGATCACGCCGCGGCTCGAGGGAAATCCGGGCCAGCTCCTCCCCGTCGTCGGCTCGACGGTGGGCGTCGGTGGATCGTTCTTCCGGACGTCGGTCCAGCTTCACAACCCCGCGACGATTCCCGTGAGCGGGCGGATCGTGTTTCGTCCCTCCGGCACGACGGGAAGCAGCGGCGACCCCGGCCTCGACTTCACGCTCGCGCCCGGTCAGACGCAGACGATCCCCGACCTGCTGCCCGCGATGGGCACCTCGGGTCTCGGCAGCGCGGACATCAGCACCACCGTCGGATCGGGGGGCAACCTTCCGATCGTCTCGGCCCGCGTGTTCAACGACGCCGGCGCCGCCGGCACGACCGGCTTCGGATTCAACGCGTCGACCCCCGCGGATGCGATCCAGTCCGGCCATCGCGGCGTTCTGACGATTCCGTCGGACCTGAC
>DASRPJ010000067.1:0-2801 GCA_035646435.1 Thermoanaerobaculia bacterium
CGTCGAGGCCGAGCTCCCGGAGATGCCCGTGATGGTCGCCTCGGATCGCGACGCCATTCACCATGCACTCACCTCGCTCCTCATCGCGGTGATCGACGCGCTTCCCGAGGGAGCCCAGCTCTCGCTGGCGATGCGCGCCGACCGGCGGAACGCCGTACTCACGGCCTCTGCGACCGCGCCCGATTCCGATTCACGGGCCGCGGAGTCCGGCGCGGCCGCTCCGTCACCCGTCTCCTTCTCCCGTGAGCCTGCCGCGCGCGCCGTGGCCATGGCCCGTGAAACGCTCGAATCCCTCGCAGCGCCGCTTCTCATCTCATCCGGACCGCGCCAGCCGGCGCGGCTGGAGATCCACCTGCCGCTCGCCCGCTCGGAGCATTGAAGGAGAGCTAGACATATATGCCGTTCGCTCTGGTTGTCGACGACGAACCGAACAGTCTCTCCGCGCTTGGAGAGCTGGTCGAGAACGAAGGATTTGAAACGGTCACGGCGGGAACCCTGGCCGACGCCCGGGCACGCCTGGCCCAACGCTCGCCCGACGTCGTCCTGGTCGATCTGATGCTTCCAGACGGAAGCGGTCTGGACATCCTCCCCGAGCTGGATCCCACCCATCGCGCCGAAGTCATCCTGATCACTGGCAACGCGACCGTGGACTCGGCGGTCGCGGCGCTCCGGACCGGGGTGCTCGACTACTTGACGAAGCCGGTGGACCTCCGGCGGCTGAAGACGGTGCTCGGCAACGTGTCGCGCACCCTCGCCCTCAAGGAGGAGATCGGGACGCTGCGCGAGGAGCTTCGCCAGCTGGGACGCTTTGGCCGCCTGATCGGAAATTCCTCCGCCATGCAGAAGGTGTACGACCTGGTCGTCAAGGTCGCGCCCACGGACGCCACGGTCCTGCTCGTCGGTCAGAGCGGAACGGGGAAGGAAGTGGTCGCCCAGACCATTCACGAGCTGGGACGGCGCCGCAAGGAGCCCTTCCATCCGCTGAACTGCGGCGCCGTGCCGCCGAATCTCATGGAGAGCGAGCTCTTCGGCCATGAGCGCGGAAGCTTCACGGGAGCCGCGGGGATGCACCGGGGAATCTTCGAGCGCGCATCCGGTGGCACGCTCTTCCTGGACGAGATCACCGAGATGCCGACCGATCTTCAAGTAAAGCTGCTCCGGGTCCTCGAGACGGGGACGATCATGCGCGTCGGCGGAGACTCGTTGATCGAGGTGGACGTTCGCGTGATCGCGGCGAGCAACCGCTCGCCGGAGAACGCGGTCAAGGAGGGGAAGTTCCGCGACGACCTGCTCTACCGTCTGAACGTGTTTCCCATTTCGCTTCCGCCGCTTCGGGAGCGGGAAGAGGACATCGACCTCCTGTCGGATCACTTCCTGGCGCAGCTCAATCGGACCGAGGGGACGTCCAAGCGATTCAGCGGCCCGGCGCGCCGCCGGATGGCCGCCTACTCCTGGCCGGGGAACGTCCGCGAGCTGAAGAATCTGATCCAGCGCGCTTATATCCTCTCGGACGACACGATCGAGATGGACGCGCTGCCGACCGGGGTTCCGCTCTCTTCTCCTTCGGGCTCCGATTCGGCGACGCCGGACGGAATCAAGGTGGGAATGTCCCTCGCCGACATCGAGCGCTTCTTCATCCTCGCCACGCTCGAGCAGTATGGCGGCGACAAGCGCAAGGCCGCGGAGGTGCTCGGGATCAGTCTCAAGACGATGTACAATCGACTGAACAATTACGCCGCAACGGTACAATAGTCGAAACGGCGTGGGCGGGCGCTGTCCCGCCCACGCGCGACACCGAGCCGCTCCGCCGACGTAAATCTCGTTCCTTCCGAGCGCACGCCGCCTTTCCTCTCGAGCTCTCCGTTTTCCATTTGTAAAAGAAACCACGAGTCCACGTCGTGGCACGATTGGTGCGACCGACCGCGCGCCGTGGGGCGGATCTGCAGGGAGTAGTCCGTCCAAGATGTGATCCAGTGCGGAAGGAGGCAATGGATGCCACGCAATGGAGATCGAAACCCGAGATCGGGCGAAGGCTCTCGGGGGCGCACGACAAGCCCCTCGAGTAGCAACCGCACCGGACGCACGGCGAACAGCCGCGGCAGAACCGGCGGCGGGCGCCTTAACGGTCGGGGAAACGGGCAGCAGGCCAATGCGCCCAGAAGTCGCACCAAGCAGATCACGATGCGCGGCGGAACGCAGCGCTCGGCGTCGTCCCGCGGCTCGACGCAGCAGCGGGGTATGAGCAGCCGTCGCGGCACCGCACGAACCAGTCGATGACGCCGGGGAGGCGTACGGCACGTCCGTGCGTCTTCCGCGGCATGTTTTGTTTCGAAAGGAGGAAGCTCCGTGTCCAAGCTCGTGACTGCAATATTCAACTCTCGCTCGGCCGCCGAACAGGCCGTAGAAGAGCTCATCAAGTCGGGGTTCGCTCGAGAGGACATCAGTCTCCTGATGTCCGAGACGACCCGCGGACGTGAGTTCGCGGTCAAGAAGACCTCGAAGGTCCCTGAGGGCGCTGCCACCGGTATGACGGTCGGCGGTGTCGTCGGCGCAGTCGCCGCCGGCCTCGCGGCCGTTGGCACGATCGCGGTTCCCGGACTGGCGCTGGTCGCCGCCGGGCCGCTCGTCGCCGCGCTCGCAGGCCTGGGAGCGGGAGCCGCCGCGGGCGGGCTCACCGGCGCCCTGATCGGCCTCGGGATTCCCGAGCACGAGGCGAAGTTCTACGACAAGGAACTCGAGAAGGGCGGGATCCTCGTTGGGGTCTACGCTCATGACGACAAGAACAAGCTGGCCCGGGACAT
>DASRPJ010000068.1:0-19160 GCA_035646435.1 Thermoanaerobaculia bacterium
ATGAGCAACACCCGCCGGTTGGCCTCCGGGCGCGGCAGCGCGCTCATCGGTCGATCACCATGAGCCCGAGCACGGCGGGCAGGTAGAACACGGACACGAGAAAGAGCCAGCGCGCCGACTTCGGCGAGCGGCGGACGGCGAAAGCGCACGCGCACCCGACGAAGAGCGCTCCCAGCCCGACGGCGCTCCAGAGGTAGACCGGGCCCGCCCCGGCGAACGCCCCGGCGAGGAGGGTGACCGGGACGAGCGCCGCCGCGTACGCGACGGACTGCCGCGCGGTCGATTCCCCGCTCGGATCCGTGACCGGCAGCATCGGGAATCCGCCGCGCGCGTAGTCGTCCCGGTAGATCCAGGCGATCGCGAGGAAGTGCGGCAGCTGCCAGAGAAAGAGCACGGCGAAGAGCGCCCAGGCCTCGCGCCCGAGCGAGCCGGTCGCCGCGGTCCATCCCATCATCGGCGGGATCGCGCCCGGCACCGCGCCGACGAGGGTGCAGAGCGGGGTGACGCGCTTCAAAGGCGTGTACGCGAGCACGTAGCTCGAGAGCGAGACCGCCGCGAGGAGCGCCGTGAGCGGGTTCACCGCGGAGGCCAGGAGGACGAGGCCCACGGCGGAGATTGCGATCCCGAACGCGAACGCGTCCGCGGGCGCGAGGCGGCCGGCGGGGAGCGGCCTCGATCGGGTCCGCGACATCCGGGCGTCCGCGTCGCGCTCCGCCCACTGGTTGAGTGCGGACGCGCCTCCGGAGACGAGGGCGGTGCCGACGAGAAGGGCGAAGAAAACGGCGGGTTGGAAAGCCGGCCCGACCCCGAGGGCATAGCCGACCGCCGTCGTGACGAGCACGAGGAACGTGATCCGGGGCTTCGTCAGCAGTACGAAGTCGGACGCGCGAGCAGGCGCGGCGGCGAGAGCGGCGTCGGCTATCTGCACGTCATGGCTCGGAAAGCAGAATCGGAAGCCCCCGTTTCAACTCTTCCGGCCGCCGTTCCGAGAGCGTTCGCGGACCCGCCATCGCGCCGAGGGTGAGGGCGATCGCGGTGCCCAGGAGGAGCGCGCCGGTCGCGACGTGAGCGGTGGTGATCGCGACGGCCTTTCCCGAGAGAACGGTCGCCGCTCCGAGGGCGATCTGAAGAAGAACGAGCGACCCGAGGAAAAAGCCGGTGCGCTTCAAGCCCGCCCGCGCGGCGGAGGCGGCGGAGGCGACAGCGAGGACCGCCACGACGAGCGCCCACGCGCGGTGCGCGAACGCGATCGCCACCGGGAACGACTCGAGCGGCGGCACGACGCGGCCGAGCGAGAGCGGGAAGTCGGGGATCGCGAGGCCCGCCTTCGTGTGGCGCATCACCGCGCCGAGCACGAGCTGGACGAACACGGCCCCCGCCGTCCAGGCGGCGAGCCGCGAGGGCCCGTAGAGCCTCCGGGCGGCCGGTTGCCAGCGCGGTGACGTCACGACGGCGATCGCGACCACGAGACAGAAGAACGCCTGTGCGACGCACGCGTGCGCCACAGAGACCGGCGTCGGGAGCAGGAAGAGTACGGTCAGTCCTCCGAGGACGCCCTGCGCGATGACGGCCGCGACGGCGAGCCAACCGAGCCTTCGGACCCATCGGCGGGGCTCCGAACGCGCGAGCCCGATCGCGAGCATCACGGTCAGGATTCCGACGGCCGTCGCCACCATGCGGTGGCCGTGCTCGTAGAACACGCCGCCCACCATCGGGGGCATGAGCCTTCCGTACGAGAGCGGCCAGTCCGGAACCGAGAGGCCCGACTCCGTCGAAGTGACGAGCCCCCCGGCGACGATCAAGACCAGCGTCGAGGCCGCGGTCAGGACGGCGAAGCGGTGGAGCGCGCGGCTCCTCGCCTCCGGTCTCGGGCCGGGGCACTCCGCCGCCACTTCACCCATGGGCGGTCACGGACCGGCCGGACGGCGCCTCGTTTTGCGGCCAGTAGTCGTCGGCCCTCTCCGGAGCGCTGAACTCGTACGGGCCGCGGTGAACGGTCGGAATGTCGTGGAAGTTCTCGTGCGGCGGCGGCGACGACGTCTGCCACTCGAGAGTGTTCGCGAGCCAGGGGTTCGGCCCCGCCTTCGGCCCCCGGCGCATCGACAGGAAGAAGTTCAGCACGAGGATGACCTGTGCCGCGCCGAGCACGAAGAGCGAGATCGTCATGAACTGTTCATGGGCTGGAGGCCCTTGAGATGCGCGTATTCGGTGTAGTCGTAGATGCGCCGCTGCATGCCCCGCATCCCGAGAAAGTGCATCGGGAAGAAGACGCAGTTGTACGCGATGAAGGTGAGGAAGAAGTGAATCTTCCCCCACCTCTCGTTCATCATCCGGCCGAACATCTTCGGGAACCAGAAGTACAGCCCGGCGAACGCGCCGAAGAGCGATCCCCCGAAGAGCACGTAGTGGATGTGCCCCACGATGAAGTACGTGTCGTGGATGAAGATGTCGACCGGCGTGGAGGCCATGAAGATCCCGGAGAGACCGCCGATGACGAACATCGAGACGAACGCGAGCGCGTTCAGCATCGGCGTCGTGAACCGGATGGAGCCTCCCCACAGCGTCCCGAGCCAGTTGAACGTCTTTATCGCGGAGGGAACGGCGATCACCATCGTCGAGATCATGAACGTCGTGCCGAGGATCGGGTTCATGCCGCTCATGAACATGTGGTGTCCCCACACGATCCAGCCGAGCCCCGCGATTCCGAGCATCGAGTAGGCCATCGCGCGGTAACCGAAGATCGGCTTGCGCGCGAAGACGGGGAGGATCTCGGAGGTGATCCCCATCGCCGGCAGGATCATTATGTAGACCTCGGGGTGCCCGAAGAACCAGAACAGGTGCTGCCACAGGAGCGCCTGTCCCCCGCCGGCGTTCGTCAGGGGCTGGCCCGATATGACGAGCCCCGCGGGCAGGAAGAACGTCGTCCCGAGCACGCGGTCGAAGAGCAGCATGATCATCGCGCCGGACAGGACGGGCAGCGCGAGGAGGAGCAGGACCGCCGTCACGAAGAGCGCCCACACCGTGAGCGGGAGCCGGAAGAAAGTCAGCCCGGGCGCCCGGAGGTTGATGACGGTGGTGATGAAGTTCACCGCCGTCAGGAGCGAAGAGAGCCCGAGCAGGAGCAGCGCGATCAACCAGAGCGTCTGGCCTTTCGGCGCGATCGCGGAGAGCGGAGCATAGGACGTCCAGCCCCCGCCCGCCGCGCCGCCGGTCACGAAGAAAGACCAGATGATCACGACCGCGGCCGGCACCGCCGTCCAGAACGAGAGCATGTTCAGCGTCGGAAAGGCCATGTCGCGCGCGCCGATCTGCAGGGGCACGACGAAGTTTCCGAACGCGCCGATGAGCAGAGGCATGATCGCGAAAAAGATCATGATCGTCGCGTGCATCGTGAACATCGAGTTGTAAAACTCCGGGAGCATCACGCCTCCCGGCATCCCCTCGGGCATGAGCTTGCCCATGAAGCCGATCGGCTTGCCCGGCCACGCGAGCTGCCAGCGGACGAGCGTCGCGAGCAGACCGCCCACGACGAGCATGAAGAGGGCGTAGAAGAGGTACTGCTTGCCGATCACTTTGTGATCGAGGGAGAAAATGTACTTGCGCCAGAACGACGTCGGTTCCGGGTGGACCCCCGGGGGGAGCTCGCGCGGGAGGGCGATCGTGCTCATGAGCTCTGGTCTGCCTCCTTCGCGGCCTCCGCCGCCTGGTCCGCGAGCCACTTGTCGAAGTTCTCCTGTGTCTCCACGGTGATGAATCCCTTCATCCGGTAGTGCCCGAGGCCGCACAGCTCCGCGCAGACGATCTCCCAATTACCCACTCGCGTCGCCTCGAACCAGATCCGCGTGGTCATGCCCGGCACGGCGTCCTGCTTGACGCGGAACTCGGGCAGGAAGAAGGAGTGGATGACGTCCTTCGCCTTAAGGGAAACGACGACGGGTCGGCCGACCGGGATGTGGAGCTGGTTCAACGTCACGACGTCGTCGGCGGTGTTCAGCTTCCCGTCGGTGCCGGGGTATCTCAGGTTCCACGCGAACTGCTCCGCCAGGATCTCGACGTTCATCGCGCCCTGCGGGATCGACTGCTTGATCTCCGCCCAGGAGCGGCGCGACATGAGCGCGAGAACGACGCAGATGACGGCCGGCACGATCGTCCAGATCACCTCGAGACGGTTGGAGCCGTGCGTGTAGTGAGCGGCCTTCCCCTCACGGTGCCGGTAGCGGAAGAGGAAGAAGAGGAGGACCGCCTCGACGACGACGAAGATGATGCCGGTGATCCACAGGATCAGGTAGAAGAGCCCGTCGATCTGGCCGCCGTAGGTGGAGACGTTCTCCGGCAGCTTGAGCCAGAAGGGCAGAGCGCTGGCGAGCGACGGCAGCGCCGAGGCGCCGAGCGCGAAGAGAGCGACCCGGAGGCTCCGGCCCCGCGATCGAACGCGGGGGGGACCCTTCTGCCTCTCCGGCACGAAGCCGCTCAGCCCTTGAAGCTGAAGTCGACCGTCTTGGACTCCGATCCCGTGATGGACACGTTCTGCGTCTGCGCCCCGTACTTCTCGTGCCACGCCTCGATCACGTAGTTGCCGGCGGGCAGGTTCTTCAGCTCGAAAGTCCCCTGGTCGTTCGTGACGGCGTAGAAGGGGTGGTTCAGGACCCCCGCGTACGCGCCCATCCACTTGTGGACGTCGCACTTGAAGTGGACTCCCACCTCGGGCACGTCGAACTTCTTCACCGTTTCCATCCCCTTGAACGGCTGCCCGATGTTGAACTCCGGGTTCTTCTTCGGGAGCGCGTGGATGTTGTGCAGGGTCGCGTCGCTGTTCAGGATCTTCAAGGGCTGGCCGGCCTGGATTCCGAAGACATGGGGATGGTACTGACAGCCCCGCTGGTCGATCACCACGGGAGTCGTGGGCGCCGGGAACGACCCGGTCGCGCCCTCCTTGACGTACACGAAGACCCACTGGAGGGTGTTGTTCGCGTTGACGACGACCTCCTGCGAGTAGGCGGGAGCGGCGTGCGCCGCCTTACAGAACGCGTCGGCGTCCATCTTCAGCTTCTCCGCCGAGGGGGCGGTCCCTTCGAACGCCACCCTGCCGGTCAGGGTCGCGCTGCCCGCGGCCGCGGCCGCGGGAGCGGCGGCCGGAGCTCCGGCGGCGGGGGCTGCGGCGGCCGTCGTCGTTTCTTCTTCCTCGTCGAGCAGAGCGTCCTCGTCCTTGCCGCCTCCGCAGCCAAAGAACGAGACCGGAATCAGGAGCGTCAGGAGCAGGAAAAGAGCGCGCTTCGGCATTGATACTCCTTAGAGAGAAGTTTTCGCGTCACGTCGCCAGTCGGGTCGGGCCCGCTATGCCACGCATGGCGTGCACACCGGAGAGTTCGGTCACCCGCGCCGAAGACCGGGCGGATCATAGGAGAAGCATGGACCGCATTTCAAGCCGCGTCCGCGCCTCTGGTATCGTGCCCGGGAGTGGCCTCTGCGCGGATCGAAGCGATCGGCCTCTCGAAGTCTTTCTCGGGCGTGACCCTCTTCACGGACGTGTCCTTCACGCTCGGACCCGGGGTCCTCGCCGTCACCGGACCGAACGGTAGCGGAAAGACGACGCTACTCAAGATCCTCGCCAGCCTCCTTCGGCCCACCTCCGGCTCCGTGCGCCTCGAGGCGGACGGTCGCGCCCTCTCGGGAGACGAGAGCCGGACGTCGATCGGGTGGTCGGGACCCGACCTCTCCTTCTACCCGGAGCTCACCGCGGCCGAGAACCTCTCCTTCTTCCGACGGGCCGCCGGCTTCGTGGCCTCCCGCGAGGACGTGCTCGTCCGGCTGGAGACGGTGGGGCTCGAGGGAGTCGGGGAGCCGGTGGAGCACTTCTCCACGGGAATGAAGCAGAGGCTGCGGATCGCGTTCGCCGACCTCCTCGACCCCCCCATCCTGATCCTAGACGAGCCGATGTCGGGCCTCGACTCCGGGGGCCGCGCGGCCGTCCAGAGGGTCGTCTCCTCGGCGCGGCGGCGCGGCCCGGTCGTGCTCGCCTCGACGGACGTGGAGGAGCTGCCCGAGGCGGACCAGGTGCTCGAGCTGCCGAGGCGCGAGAAGTGAGCGGTGCGACGGCGCGGGAGCTCGGATTCTTCCCGCGCGCGTGGGCGGTGTGCGCGAAGGACGCCGCTCAGGAGCTCCGGCGCCGCGTCGCTGCGGCTTCCCTCTTCTTCTTCGCCGCGACCGCGCTCGCGCTCGTGTCTTTCGCGATCGGGCCCTTCGGGGTACCGGAGGAGGCGCGCGCGGCGGTCAACGGAGCGTTGCTCTGGATCATCCTCTTCTTCTCGGCCGCGACCGGGCTTCCGAGGGCGTTCGTCCGCGAAGAGGAGGCCGGCACCGGCATCGCCCTCCGCAAGCTCGCGCCGGGGATCGTCGTGGTGGCCGGAAAGGCTCTCTTCAACTTCCTCCTTTTCCTCGCGATCGCGGTTCTCTCGGTACCCGCGTTCGCGCTCCTCCTGGAGTGGCGGATCGGTTCGCCTGTGGCGCTCGCCGGGGTAGTTCTTCTCGCGGGCTGGGGGCTGTCGCTCGTCTCGACCTTCCTGTCGGCGCTCGTCGCGCGCGCCGGTCAGCGCCAGGTGCTTTTCGTCGTCGTCTCCTTTCCGCTCGTCATTCCGCTCCTTCTTCCGGCGATCGCGGCCACGATCGAGGCATCGCGCGGGGACATCGCCTGGAGGGAGCTGCGCGTCCTCGCCGCGTACGACGGGGCCGCGACTTCCGCGGCGTACCTGCTCGCCGCGGTGGCCTGGGAGGAGTAGTGAAGGCTCTGAAGCTCCTCCTCCTCCCCTACATGGCCGCGTTCGTCGCCGCGGCGTTTCTCTGGCCGGCGCCGGCGGAAGGGTTCATCGGAGAGTCGTCGCGGATCGTCTTCTTTCACGTCCCCTGCGCGTGGACGGCGACGCTCGCGTTCGTCGTCGCCGCGGCCTATTCCGTCGCCTATCTCGCGCGGAGGAATCCGCGGGCCGACGCGGTCGCTCACGCGGCGGTTCGGCTCGGACTCCTCTTCGCGGTGCTCGCGCTCGTGACCGGCTCCGTTTTCGCGCGGATCATGTGGGGGTCCTTCTGGAACTGGGACCCGCGGCAGTCTTCCTTCCTTCTCCTCCTCTTCCTCTACGCCGCCTACCTGTTCCTCCGGGCCGCGATCGACGACCCGGAGCGCCGGGCCCGCATCGGCGCCGCTTACGCCGTCTTCGCCGCCATCCTGATGCCGTTCCTCGTCTTCGTCGTCCCCCGCGTGACGGAGTCGCTCCACCCGCAGACGATCATCAATCCCGAAGGGAAGATCCTTATGGACTCGCCGACGAAGGTCGTCTTCTTCGCCGGCCTCGCCGGGTTCACGGCGATCTTCCTCTGGCTGCTCGAGCTCGAGTCCCGGCTGGAGCGCCTCGCGGCGGGGGCGCCTGCCCCCTCCGGAAACGGAAATCTGCCGCGCCGCCCGGGCGTTTAGGAAGGGCGGTGCACCCCGGCTTGATTTCGACGGGACGTGCGGACACACTGCGGCCGTGAACAGCCTCGCATTCCTCGCCACGGTCAACGTCGTCGTCTGGGCGGGGCTCTTCCTCTACCTGTGGCGGCTCGACCGGCGCATCACCGAGCGCGAAAGGAACCGATGAGGAAAGGTTACTGGATTGCCGCGGGTCTCGCGGCCGCCTTCGCCATTCTCGGCGTCACCGCGTTCACCGAGACCTTGACCCCTTACCTCACGTTCGACGAAGCCCGCAAGGCGCGCGGGGCGATCCAGGTCATGGGAGGTCTCGACAAGGCGAGCGACCGCTACGACCGGGAGAGCCAGCGCCTCTACTTCGATCTCGTGGACGAGCGCGGCGGGCGGATGCCCGTCGTCTACGCCGGCATCCGCCCGGGGAACTTCGGCGACGCGATCTCGATCGTCGCGATCGGGCGGTACCACGACGGCCGGATCGAGGCGGAGAAGCTCCTCGTGAAGTGCCCGTCGAAGTACCAGGGGGCCGAGGTCGAGCGGGCCTATCCGGGCAAGCCCTCCGCCGGAACTTAGGTGCCTGTCCTCGTGACGCCCTGCTGCGCGCCGGCGATTCTCTCGCTGCGAGCGGAGTGCTCGGAAAACCGCTTGTGCGACGTAGCGTTGCTACGACTCCGCGCGGTTTTCCTGCGCTTCCGCTCTCGCGTCGGCCTCGCCGCGCTCGCGACGGGCCTTTCTCGGACAGGCTCCTGACCATGTACTTCTGGCCGGGGGTCGTCGCCATCTGGTCGGCCCTCTTCTTCGGGCTCGCCTCTCTCGTGACCTACGTTCGCGTCGACCGCGGGCGGACCGACCTCCTCGCGACGGCGCGCGGCGCGTACGGCGCCTTCACGACGTCGATCGTCGCGGCGAGCGGCGTCCTGATGGCTCTTCTCCTGCAGCACCGCTTCGACGTCTCCTACGTCAACTCGTACTCGAGCCTCGACCTCCCGTTCCACTTCCTTCTCTCGACGTTCTGGGCGGGACAGGAAGGGTCCTTTCTCCTCTGGATTTTCTGGGGCTCGATCATCGGGCTCTTCGTCTGGCGGAGCGCGAAGGAGCAGGAAGCGCCCGTGATGGTCGTCTACCTCGCGACGTTTCTCGGGCTAGTGGCGATCCTCTGCAAGCAGAGCCCCTTCAAGCTCCTTCCGCCCCCCGCCCCGGCCGACGGAGTCGGACTGAATCCCCTCCTCCAGGACGCGTGGATGGTCATCCACCCGCCCGTGATGTTCATCGGCTTCGCGTCGCTCTCGGTCCCGTTCGCCTTCGCCATCGCAGCGCTCTGGAAGAAGAGGTGGGACGGCTGGGTCACGCGCGCCATCCCGTGGGCGCTCGTCTCCTTCGTCACGCTCGGAACGGCGATCCTGATGGGCGGCTACTGGGCCTACAAGACCCTCGGCTGGGGCGGTTACTGGGGATGGGACCCCGTGGAGAACACGAGCCTCGTTCCGTGGCTCTTCACGGTCGCTCTCGTCCACGGGATGTTCCTTCAGAGGGTCCGCAAGCGGCACCGCAAGGTGAACCTCATTCTCGCGTGCGCTTCTTACGCGACGATCCTGTACGGCACGTTCCTCACCCGGTCCGGGGTCCTCGCGGACTTTTCCGTGCACTCGTTCATCGACCTCGGGATCACGGGCTGGCTCGTCGCCATCCTCGGATTCTTCGTCCTCCTGTCGGTCGTTTCGATCGCCGCGCGGTGGAAGAAGATCCCGGTCCTCCAGGAGGAGGAGACGGGCGTTCTCTCGCGGAGCGTTCTTTTCATCCTCGGGATCGCCGCGTTCTGCGCCCTCGCCTGCGTCATCCTCCTCGGCACTTCCGCACCTCTCCTCACCCGGTTGTCCGGGACTCCTTCGCAGGTCGAGATCTCGTTCTACGGAAAGACCGCGGCGCCGGCGGCCTTCCTCCTCCTCGCGCTCTCGGGGCTGGTGCCGTTCGTCTCCTGGAAAGCCGTTCCGCTCCCCGAGATCCTCGCGAGCGCGCGGCGTTCCCTCGCCGTGGGCGTCGCGGTCCTCCTCCTTGCGGTCTTTCTCGGCGCGAGGGAGCCGGCGAGCCTCGTGATGCTCTTCGCTGCCGGCTTCGCCGCCGACATGAACCTGCGCGCGGTCGTGCGGAAGGCGCGAAACGGGAAGCTCGGGGGCGCCGGCGGCTACCTCGCGCACGTCGGCGTCGGGATCATGATGGCCGGAATCGTCGTGTCGGGGGTCTATGCGAGCACCCGGCGAGTGACGCTGATTCGAAACGAGCCGGCGAAAGTCGGCGACAAGACCCTGACGTTTCTCCGCGTCGTCCCGGGAACGGAAACCCGGAAGCAGGCCATGGAGGTCCGGGTGCAGACGAGCGCGGGAAAGGTCGGCTACACCTACCCGAAGATGTACGTGAACTCAAAGACCGGACAGCTCATGGCGAACCCGGCGATCCGGCGCTCGGCGGTTCTCGACGACTACCTCGCTCCTCAGGAGTACGACCCGGGCCAGCCGGAGCGGGTCGGCCGCGACGTCCAGCTGGCCAAGGGCACCACGACGAGCGTGGAAGGGGCAGGCTTCACGTTCCGCGACTTCAACGCGGACCGGTCCGCCATGATGCAGGGGGGCAACGAGATTCTCGTGCTGACCGAGCTGACGATCACGCCTCCCGACGGATCGAAGCACGACGCCACTCTCCGCTACGTCCACTTCATGGACGGGCGGGAGCCGAACGCGGAGGAGCTCCCGGTTCCCGGCGTGGCGGGCGGGTTCATGAAGGTCATCGGCGTTTCCCCGTCGGATGGAAGGGTCGTGTTGCGCCTGCGCGGAATGTCGAAGGACCCCGCGGCCGAGTACCAGGCGGCGACGCGGGAGTCTCTCTCGCTCGAGGTCACCGAGAAGCCGCTCATCAACCTCGTCTGGGGCGGCTTCTACGTGATGATGGCCGGCGGTCTCCTCGCCCTTTTCAAACGCTCTCGCGAAGCGGCGCTCGCGACCGTGCGCGCCGAAGCGGCCGCTCCGACCGGGGCGGCGCTCCCCCCGCCGGAATCTTCCGCCCTGCCGGCGCCGGCCCGCGCGACCCTTCCGACCGAAGCCTGACGCGCGGCGCGCGGCGCGCTCTTCCCCGCTCAACCATTCCAACTCGCTCGATTCACGGCACATAAGTGCCGGAACGAAACGTGCAATGAGATCGAGTGTGGATACGAAGGCTCGCGTTAATCAATCGAGGGGGATTCCAATGAAAACTCGAACTCTTTTGCTCGCCGCGCTCGTCTGCGCGGCGCTCGCACTTCCCGCTGGCGCGCAGAACGTCGAAACCGTGTTCAAGGTCAAGCTTTTCGACGGGACAGAGCTCCTGTCCCTGACCGCCCCGATGACCAAAGGGTCCATGCTCCTGTTAAAGAACCTTTCCGACGGGTCGCTCACCGCGGTGCCCGCCGAGCTCGTTTCGAGCGTGTCGAAGGCGCGGGCGTCGAACACCTCGATCGTGGGCGCCGGCAAGAACGTCGTTCCCGCGTCGCGCCTCGTGACCATGGCCGGGTCGGCGACGGGCGCGAAGTCGCTCGTGATCGTTCCGAGCCGTTCGCTCCTCTCCTCGAAAGCCCAGGCGAGCTTGATTCCGTCGCTGGCCGCCTCCCGGGCGGCGACCGGGAACGCGACGACGATCTTCCTGGGACCGACCGGCGGGACTTCCGCCGCGGCGGCGCGGGCGGGCACGACCCTCGTCGGGGCGCGCGACGCGACGACCGCCGGCGCTTTCGCTCCGGCTCCCCTCGCGGCATCCGTTCAGGATCAGATCTTCGTCGGCGACCTCCCCCGGCTCACGCCTCGCGGCCTGACGGCGGGGATGGTGACGCCCACGGCCGGTGAGGTCGTGGTGGGGCCGAACGGCTTCCCCGTTCCGGTGACGGCGACGACGCCGGCGCCGGTTCCGATCGGACCGAACGGCTTCCCGGACTTCAGCGCGGCGGCAGCGCGCACGCCGCCCGTCGGCCCGAACGGATTCCCCGCGACGGGGATCACGCTGAATGGATTTCCCGTGACCGGGACGACGACGGTTCCGGCGACCGGCGCTACGCCGCTCAACCGGTCGATCGCGACCGGTATCCCGCTCACCGTCAATCCGACGACGGCCGTGACGACCGGCTCGATCAACGTTCCGGTGACCGGGACGGCGCCGGCGACCGGAGCCGCTCCGGCGGCGGCGTCGCCGCGCTAGAGGAACGGTGAGGGCAGGCTTCTTCCGCCTATTTGCGTTCGCGCTCGCAATCGCGGGCGCGAACGCGTCGACACTCGAGGGCGCCTCGTCCCGCGTCGCGCTCGCGGGAGGTCCGCTGGCGCGGGAAAAACCCGCCTCGCTCCTTCGCGCGTCTCAGACGTCGGTTCGCCCCCTGCGGCCGGGAGAGCTGCTCGTTCTCGGTCCGACCGCCGGTCCTCTCTCCGAGCCGCCCCTGCCCGCGCCCGCCGTCTCACCCGCACAGCCTGCGGCCCAGGGCGCGGCCTCGGTCGACACGGTGACGGTTCGGGCCCCCGCGTCGATTCCGGAAGTGAGCCCGTCGTCTTCGCGTCCCCCGGAGACGTGGGAGACCTATCGCACCGGAAACGTCGTCCGGATCTCGCTTCCGTAAAACCCGACCTCAGAAGTCGAGCTCGAGACCGTCCCGCGCGGCGAAGACTTCGCATCCCGGGGCGCGCTCGTTCGCGAGAGCCGAAAGCGCTTCGGCGAGCGCTTCGTCGCCAAGCCCGATCGGCTCGGAGCCGAAGTGGGAGAACACCGCTCGCGGCACTCCCGCTTTCGCCAGCCACCCGAGCTGTGCGCGGACGGTCGTGTGGCCGACGAGGGCTCCGCTCGGGTGCCGGCGCACCAGCGACGAGGTCAGGCTCGATCCGTCCCCGACGTAGAGCCACGCGTCCGCCAGCGCCTCCGCCGGCGTGGCGAAGGCCACGACGTCCCCGGAGTAGACGACGACGCGCCCGGAGACTTCGATGCGCGCGCCGATGCCCGGGCAACGAATGGAGTGAAGGACCGGGAACGCGGTGAGCCGGAACGGGCCGACCCGGACCCGACGGCCCGGCTCGAGGACGACCCGCTCCGGCAGCGGCATCTCGACGGTAATCTCGTGGGTGACCGCGGAGGCGTAGACGGGCAAATCCGTCCCCTCGTGAAGCCCCCACGAGTGGTCGGGGTGAGCGTGCGAAACGAAGATCGCGTCGGGACGGATCTTTCCGAGGAGTCCTTTCCGGTTCTCGCCGAAGTCGCAGAGGAGCCGGAAGCCGTCCGCCTCGATCGTGAACGCGGAGTGTCCCGCGTGCGACGGCGACGACTCCTCCACGTAGCCCTTCGTTCCGTGGAAGTGGAGGCGCACCGCCGGAGTCTAGACCGCCGTGGCCCTGTCACTCCGCCGTGTCGGCTCCGGGAAAGGGGACCAGATTCCTCGTCGCTGCGCTCCTCGGAATGACAAGGGGGGTGGGCCGATCCGAACGTGCGAAAGACAGAGCCTAGAATTCCTCGATGCGGCTCGGCCGACTCCGGATCGACGTCGTTCGCGGGGCGGAGTTTCGCCTCGACGGCGGCGCGATGTTCGGGGTCGTGCCGAAGGTGTTGTGGGAGCGGAAATTCCCCGCGGACGCGAAGAACCGGGTTCGTCTCGCGACCAACTGCCTTCTCGTGCGCGGCGGCGATTTCACCGCTCTCGTCGAGTCTGGGCTCGGCACCCGGTGGGACGCGAAAGCGAGGGACCTCTACGCGATCGACGACCGAACGACCCTCGCCGGGAGCCTCGCGAGCCACGGCGTCCGGCCCGAGGACGTCGACGCCCTCGTTCTCTCCCACCTCCATTTCGACCACGCGGGCGGTTCGACCCGCGCGGAGGGAGACCGTGTCGTGCCCGCCTTCTCGAACGCGACCCTATACGTGCAGGGCGTCGAGCTCGCGCACGCGAGGTCTCCCCACGAGCGAGATCGCGCCTCGTATCGGCCCGACGACTGGGAGCCCTGGGCGGAAGCGGGACGGCTGGAAGCTCTCTCCGGCGAAGTGGAGGTGCGCCCCGGGGTGTCCGTGGTGCCGGTCCGCGGACACAACGAGGGGATGCAGGCGATCCGAGTCGAGTCGGAAGGCGAGGTCGCGTTCTATTTCGCCGACGCGCTCCCGACCTCCGCGCACGTGCCCGTCCCCTGGATCATGGGCTACGACCTGTACCCGGTGGACCTGATCGAGAACAAGAAGCGTCTGCTCGCGAGCGCGGTCCGCGAGGGATGGCTCTGCGTCTTCGAGCACGACCCGGAAGTGCCGTGGGGGAGAATCGTCGAGACCGCGGACGGGAAACGAAGGGTCGAGCCGGTCCCGGAGTCCTAGCGATTGCCGGGCGCCGCCGGGTCGGATAGCTTGCGCCCGTCGGATACAGGAGGCAACGCATGACGAGGCTCGTCGCTCGGCTCGGGAGTCCAGGCGTCGTCGCCGCCCTCGCCCTCCTCGCGGGTGCGCTGCTCGCGGGAATCGCCTGCCGGGCACGGGAAACCCCGCAAGCCGAAGCTCCCGCCGCGACGGCCCCACCGACTCCGGACCCGGCTGCGCCGGTCGTCGTCGCCGGCGCCGGATTCGCGACTCCCGAGTCGGTGCTCTACGACGCAGAGTCGGACGTCTACCTCGTCAGCAACGTCAACGGCGGTCCGACCGCCGCGGACGGCAACGGGTTCATCTCCCGCGTCGATCCGGCCGGACGCGTGCTCGAGCTCAAGTGGATCGACGGAAGCAAGCCGGAGCAGGCGCTCGACGCACCCAAAGGCATGGCGTTCTCGGACGGCACCCTCTACGTCGCGGATCTCACGTCGGTCAAGGCGTTCGACCGCGCAACCGGGAAGGCGACGAGGAAGGTCACGATTCCGGGAGCGACCTTCTTGAACGACGTCGCCGCGGCGCCCGACGGCTCGATCTACGTGAGCGACAGCGGCTTGAAGGCGGGCGCGGCCGGCCTCGAGCCGAACGGCTCCGACGGGATCTACCGGATCCCCAAAGGCGGCGGCAAAGCGGAGCGGGTGATCAAGGACAGAGGCCTCGGAAACCCGAACGGACTCCTCGCCGACGCCGAAGGCGTGTGGGTCGTCACGTTCGGGAGCGGCGAGATCTACCGCGTGAGCCGGGAGGGAAGGAAGGAAGCGGGCGAGAAGCTGCCGACGGGACAGCTCGACGGCATCGTGCAGACCGCGGACGGATCCGTGCTCGTCTCGAGCTGGGAAGGGGGCTCGATCCTGCGCGGGTTGCCGGGCGCCGGCTTCCTCGCGAGCATCACGGGGGTCGCCTCACCGGCGGACATCGGCTACGACTCGAAGAGGAAGCGCCTGCTCATCCCGCTCTTCACGGGGGACGGGCTCGAGGTTCGAACGCTCGGGCCGAGTCCCGTGACGCCCGTTCCTTAACCAGGGGCATTTCGTCCCAAGTTCGGCCGTCGAGCAGGCGGCCGTGCCGCTTCTTTCTCACGCCGCCCCACTGCTTGAAGAAGAACGGGACGCCGGCTTCCTGACACTGGTCGCGAATCGAGATCGCCCATTCGGCTCTCATCGGGCGAGCGCCGGGACCACTTTCTCCACCCACGATCACCCAATCGACTTCTTCCAACGAAAGGCTCCCGAGGTCTTCGAGTAGAGGCTCGATCGAAAGGAAGCGGACCGATGCCCGGAGTGCCCCGAGCACCGGAATCCGGGAAAGCCCGAAGCGGCGGTCCTCGACGCTCACGCCCAGCCAGATATTCCGCACGAACCAGAAGTCCGAGTGCCGCGCGTGCCAGTTGGCCAGACGGTCGGCTCGCTTCGTCAGGACCTGGAACGTGTGCTGCGACGCAGCGGTCATCACTCGGAAGACTCGTTCGATGAACTCGTCCGGCACGTGTTCGTGAAAGAGGTCGCTCATCGAGTTCACGAAAATCATGCGGGGCGCTTTCCAGGCGCGGGGCGCTCCGAGACGCTCGGGCCAGAGCTTCAGGTCGAACCCCTGCTCGTAGGGGTGTCCCGCCACTCCACGCCAGCGCTCGGCAAACGTCTCGGCATAGCAGTGTTTGCATCCCGGGCTGACCTTCGTACATCCGGTGACCGGGTTCCAGGTCGCATCCGTCCACTCGATCGTCGACTTGTCTGACATCAGCGAGCCTTTCGACCTTGGGCGTGCTTCTTGAAAACGCTGTCGATGATCTTCACCCCGACCTCTTTTTGCGAGGCACCGAAGAGGTAGTAGACGGTCGCGCCCTTGGAGTTGCGCATGGGTAGAGGCTGCGAGACGAAAGCGAATCCGGCAACCTCCTTGAGACGCTTTCGAAAGGCGCGGGCGATCGTCTCGTTGTCTTCCTTCTCGGGAAACTCTTCGAAGAGGCCTCGCTTCGTCGTATAGGCCACCCTGGACCAGGAGTCGTCTCCCCAGAAAGCCGTCATTCTCTTCTTGGCGTCGGCACTTACCTTCGTCGGGTCGCGCCACAGGGCGTTGCGATTCATGTCCGCGACCGGAAAGTTCAAGATCATGTCTATGGTTTGGCTTCGGCCCGCACTCTGCATTACCTCCCATTTGAGGTTCAGACCGTACGGGTCGAGAAGACAGAGTCCACGCCTGTAGTCCTCGTAGCGAATGGTCGGAAAGACCTCACTGAGAAGAACGTCGTTGCAGTCGCCCTGGTAGAGCTTGACGTCCGAGCGAGGGCCAACCAGGCGACGCAACTCGTCGAGCTTGCCTTGATCGAGATCGATGAAGTGATACTCGTCGAACGGCGGCGAAACAGCGAGAACCGCGAGGGGGCTGCCTGGAACGAACTCTCCGGACTTCTTTGAGATGTGCCTTCCCGGTCCAGAAAAGGCGTCGATGTAAACACGTGTGAAACCCTTCTGGGCCTTCAGGATCGTCGAGAACGGCTGTGCGTACTCCGCGACGATCTTGATCTTCAGCTCGGACCACTCACCGACTTTGTCGAACTTCACCTCATGCTCTCCAAGCCTCGTCGTCGGTGCGCTGCCCTTACCGCGTTCATCGCTCGAGAAGGTAGACAACTGGCGTCCGAGTAGCCGTCCGCCAATCGAAGGCCGCCTCGCATACTCGATCTCTTCCCGCAACGCCGCGAGGATCTCCAGCTCTACGAGATCTGAGGGCCGTCCGCTGGCTCGCTTGAGCCTGATGACGTCCTCGAGGGCCGCCACCGTAATCGGACCGGAACCTACGACCATCTCAGAGGCCCCCTGGATGAGTTCCAGAAACCTTCCCGCTCCAGCCGGCGCGGACAGGCAACCCAGGATCCCGGCGTTAGTTTCGACCGCAAACCCGTCGCCGAATTCGAGCGTTTTCGCGTCCAGAACAAGAGTTTCCTCACCATCCAGTAGACGGGCGTCCAGCTCCCGCAGTCCCGTAGCCAGAGCTCTGTAGTTTTTCTTGTCTCGCGCGTAGCAGATGTCGAGGCGATCGGTGATCACGTTCGATCCCCAGAGCCGACCGGCGAAGCTGCCAAATACGACGAAGCGAACGCCCTCCGACTTCAGGCGATCGAGGACCCGGATCGGGTCGAAGGAGGCGACCTTATGGGGTGCGTCGAGACGGGATCTTTTCGAGATTTCGCGCCTCCTCGATCGCTATCCTCGCCCTCTCGTGAGGGGGAAGCCTCAGAAGCTCCCTCATTGCGGAGCGGTCGATACCGACTCCCGCTAGGGGTACGAGATCCAACTCGAATCCACAGGTGGCGAGAAGGCGCTCAAGAGTTTCGGAGCGGGGCGAGGTCTTTTCGTCCTCGATCAAGGAGATTGTCGTTTGGGAGACGCCAGCACGGCGGCCGAGCCCACGCTGGCTCAAGCCAGCTTTGAGTCGCGCATACCGCAGCAGCGCCGCCGAGTTCACCCGGCGATAATAACCGACCTGATTATGATTTCGATATCGTTTTGATTAATTAAACGAGATCGAAGGAGCACTCAGATCTCCCGCAGCGCCGTCGTGATCTTCAGCCGGGCCGCGCGGAAGGCGGGGAAGAAACCCCCGAAGAGGCCCATCGCGAGCGAGAACGCGAGCCCTCCGGCCAGGAGCGCCGGAGTCAGGCGGAAGTTGAAGAGAATCTCGGAGAACGTCCGGAAGTTCATCGTCCCGGTCGGTTTCGTGATCACGAGGTTGAAGAGCACGAACGCGAGAGCGGTACCGAGGATCCCTCCGGCCAGACAGAGGACGAGGGCTTCGAGCACGAACGAGAGAAGCACGGATCGTCGGGAGAACCCCATCGCGCGGAGCGTGCCGATCTCCCGCGTCCGCGCGGAGACCTGCGCGTACATCGTGTTCATGGCGCCGAAAGACGCCCCGATCGCCGTGATCACCCCGACGAGGATCGCGAGGACCTTGATGGGGGCGCCCGTCACCATCTGCTCTTCGAAGTACTTCTTCTCCGTCTTTCCCTCGAACTTCAGGCGCTGGTCCCCCTTGACCGCGGCGATGTAGCGCAGCGCGGACTCGGAGTCCGGCGTGCGGACGTAGACGATCGAGTAGATGGGCCGCTTGGCCTGGGCCTGGAGGTCGGAGACGTCCGTCCAGATCTCCGAGTCGTAGGCCGAGCCGGACGCGTCGAAGTAGCCGACGATCTGCCAGCGGTAGCTCCCCGCCTTCAACGTGTCTCCGATCCGAACGCTCGCCATCCGCGTCGGAAGGACTTTCGAGACCACCGCCTCGTTCGTACCGGGTCGGAACATGCGTCCCTCGACGATCTTGATCGACGGGCGGAGCTGCATCCCGATCGCGGAGGTCCCGCGCACCTGGATGTTGGTGCTCTTGCCGTCGACCTTCGGCAGGTTCACGAGAGTCAGGAGCTCGGGCGAGACGAGCGGCCGGCCCTCCCCGTCCCTCTCGATCCCCGGAAGGGCGCGGATCGACTCGGCGGACTCGCGCGTCACGACGCTCTGCATCTCCGCCTGCGCGCCCACCCGCATCGTGACGACGTTGCGGTCGGACGCGTTCGTCGAGAGCGTCCGGGTCACGCCGCTCCAGAGCGACAGTACGAAGAGAAACACGGTCACGACGAGGGAGATGACGAAGACGGTCATTCCCGTCGAGATCTTCCGAACCATCAGGTTCCGGACGTTGTATTTCAGAGGGATCGGCATGCTGCTCCTGCGACAAATTCGGTGGCGGGATCTGAGGAGGGATCTGACCCCCTTCGGGGATCAGACCCCATGATCAGACCCCGCGTCGGTCTCTAAACCACCTGCCTCAGTCCATCCACGATCTTGATCCGCGACGAACGGATCGCCGGGACGAAGCCCGCGAGCACCCCGATTCCGACGGCGACCAGGAACGCGCCCAGGAAGACCTGCCACGTCACCTTGAAGTTCAGGAGGAAGACGGCGAGAGCCGTTTTCGACCCGCCCGCCACGATCGCGGGTATGAGCAGGAACTTGGCGAGAAGGATCCCGAGGAGGCCTCCGATGATCGACATGAGAACGGACTCGGAGAGGATGAACGAGAGGATGTGCGAGCGGCGGAAACCGAGCACGCGCATGACCGCGATCTCGGTGACGCGCTCGCGCGCCGACATGGCCACGGTGTTCGCCACGATCAACGTCACGGCGAAGAGGATGATGAGGGAGATCCACCGGATGAGACCCTTCACGTTGCCCATCATCTCCATGAACGACGCCTGAAACTGTTTCTCGGTCATCGTCTTCGTCGGCGCGTCGCTGTTCTCGAACGTGCGGTCGAT
>DASRPJ010000069.1:0-9018 GCA_035646435.1 Thermoanaerobaculia bacterium
GTTTGCAGCAGCAACGCCACGCTCCGCGTGGAAACCGGGACAGACCACGGTTTTGAAGTCTGTCCCCCCAGGAGAAAGTGGAATGACGGACGAATGGTGGAACGACTTTTTCAGCGGCCTCGTCGTCGACTTCTGGCGGGCCGCGATGACACCCGAGGTGACGGACGCGGAAGCGACCTTCCTCGCCGACCGGCTCGCGCTCTCACCGGGAGACCGGGTGCTCGACGTGCCCTGCGGTGACGGGCGGCTCGCCCTCGCGCTCGCGGTACGGGGCTGCCGGGTGACCGGCGTGGACATCTCCGAGGAGTTCCTGACTGCGGGCCGCAACGAGGCGACGGCCCGAGGGCTCGACGTCTCATGGCACCGCGCGGAGATGCGCGACCTCCCCTGGCGGGAGGAGTTCCAGGCCGCGTACTGCGCGGGATCGAGCTTCGGTTATTTAGACGACGCGGGCAACGCGGATTTCCTGTCCGCCTTGTCGAAATCGCTCGCACCTGGCGGCCGATTCTTCATCGACTGCAAGGCCGCGGAGTCAATCCTGCCGTCGTTTCGCGAAAGTTACGAGATGACGGTCGGAGACATCCGGTTCGGGTCGGTGAACTGCTACGACCCGGCGACAGGCACACTCGAGAACCTCTACACGATCTCGCGCGGCGACCGGGTCGAGAAGAAGCGGGCCATGACGAGAATCTACTCGGCGAGCGAGATCCTCCGGCTCCTTACGGACGCAGGGTTCGGCAACTTCGAAACTTACGGCTCGGTCGAGGGAGAGCCGTTTCGCCTCGGCTCGCCGAGATTGTTCGTTATTGCACAGAAATTCGGAATCTAGTCTCGATCCGATATAGTTGCGGCTTCCGAAGCGGCAGTTTTCACAATTTACGAGGTGGTTATGAGGCGCACCCTCCTGCGCGGCGCAATCCTTGCGGCAACTTTCTGGATTTCCATTACCGCGGCAGGCCTCGGCCAGCCGACCGAGCTCTTCTTCTCCGAGTACATCGAGGGCTCTTCGAACAACAAAGCTCTCGAGATCTACAACGGCACCGGGTCCGCGGTCCTCCTGACGGGCACGTACAGCGTGCAGATGTTCTTCAATGGCAACGCCACCGCAGGTCTGACGATCAACCTGACGGGCACCGTTGCCGCGGGCGACGTTTTCGTTCTCGCGCAGAGCGCCGCAAACGCGGCGATCCTCGCGCAGGCCGATCAAACCAACGGCGCCGGCTGGTTCAACGGCGACGACGCGGTCGTGCTCCGAAAGGGCACGACTATCGTCGACTCCATCGGACAGGTCGGGTTCGATCCCGGCACGGAGTGGGGCACCGGTGTCCAGTCGACCGCCGACAACACGTTACGCCGCAAGTCCTCTATTTGTGCGGGCGATACCACTGCCACGGACGTCTTCGACCCCTCGATTCAATGGGACGGCTTCGCGACCGACGTGGCCACGGGGCTCGGCGCGCACGTCGCGATCTGCGGAAACGGTCCCACGGGAGTCGGATCGGCCCAGCCGAGCGTCGTCGATCCAGGCGAGTCCACGCTGTTGACGGTCTCGGTGACTCCCGGGTCGAGCCCGACCAGCACCGGAATCACCGTGACGGGAGATCTGACGTCCATCGGCGGCTCGGCCACGCAGACCTTCTACGACGACGGCCTGACCGGCGGCGACGTCAGCTCTGGAGACAGCGTCTTCTCTTACTCCGCCACGGTCGCCCCGGCCACGACCGGGGGCAACAAGTCGCTGCCTACGACGATCAATGACGCTCAGGGGCGGACCGGTTCGGCTCCGATCACTCTCGGGGTGCGAGCCGTGCTCGAGATCTTCCAGATTCAGGGGACCGGGCTCGCCTCTCCCTACGTGGGCGCGCCGGTCTCGACGCGGGACAACGTCGTCACCGGCGTTGGACCGAACGGCTTCTTCATCCAGACCCCGGCGGCGCGGGCCGACGCGGACGTCGAGACCTCCAACGGAGTTTTCGTCTTCACGGGCTCGGTCCCGACCGTTTCGGTGGGTGATCAGGTCGACGTCAAAGCGACGGTCGCGGAGTTCTTCAACCTGACGGAGCTCTCCTCTCCGACCGTGTCGACGGACTCGACTGGAAACCCGTTGCCGGCCGTCGTCATGCTCGATTCGACGACCCCCTCGCCAAACCAGCCCCAGCCCGCGAACGAGATGGAACGCTTCGAGGGGATGCTCGTGCGGGTCGAGAACGCGCTCGTGACCGGCCCGACCGACCAGTTCGGCGACTTCTCGATCGCCTCGGTCTCCGGTCGCACGTTCCGCGAGCCGGGGATCCTCTACCCGGGTCTGCCCGGGCTCCCGATCTGGGATGGCAACCCGGAGGTCTACGAGATCAACCCGAACCAACTCGGCCTCCCGGCCGCGGACGTCCCCGCCGGCGCGGTCGTGACTCTGGCCGAGGGGCCGCTCAGCTTCGATTTCGGCGACTACCAGATCTGGCCGACGACGTTGAACGTGACCGGAGTGGCGCAGGTCGTCCCCGTCCGCGATCGGAACGCCGGTGAATTCCTCGTCGGGACGCAGAACGTCCTGCGCCTGTTCGACCTCGTCGACGATCCGACGAAGAGCGACGAAACACCGACGGCTCCGGTTTACGCCGGTCGCCTGAACAAGCTCTCGCTACTCATTCGGGACGCCCTCAAGTCTCCGGACGTTCTCACCGTGCAGGAGGCCGAGAACCTCACGGTGCTCCAGGACCTCGCGGCGAAGATAGCGGCGGATGACCCGAGTGTCGTCTACACGCCTTACCTTCTCGAGGGCCACGACATCGGCGGAATCGACATCGGCTTCCTCGTGCGCGACACCGTCCAGGTCGATTCCGTGGAGCAGGTCGGTTACGACACGGAATTGTCTCTGGATGGATCCAAGCTCAATGACCGTCCACCACTCGTTCTCCGTGGCTCTTACGTCGGCGGGACGGTTCCATTTCCGATCGTCGTCATCGGAGTCCACCAGCGTTCCCTCTCCGGTATCGAGGGAACGTCGGCCAGCGCCAACCGTGTCCGGGTCAAGCGGCACGAGCAGGCGCAGGAGCTTTCGGAGTACATCCAGACCCTTCAGACGGCGGACGCCGACATCCGGCTCACCGTTGCCGGCGACTTCAACGCGTTCGAGTTCACCGACGGTTACGTCGACGTGATGGGCCAGGTCACCGGCAACCCCGACCCCGCCGGAGCACTCATCCCGGCGACCGACGAGGTGAACCCCAACCTGACCAACCAGACCCTCAATCTTCCGGCCGGCGAGCGCTACTCGTTCGTATTCGAAGGAAATGCGCAGAGCCTCGATCACGCGATCACTTCGACGGTCATGGACTTCTGGCTCCGGGGCGTGCAGCACGTGCGCGGCAACTCGGACGCGCCGGCCTCCTTCGAGGTCGATTCGTCGACCGCGCTGCGCTCCTCCGACCACGACGGCACCGTCCTCTTCGTCATGGGCGACAACGACGGCGACGGGTTCCCGGACGACGCCGACTCCTGCGTGGCGTCCGACACCAGCGCGACCGTCGTCATCGACGGCTGCGACTCGGGCGCGGGTAACGACCTGTTCTCGAACGGCTGCAAGATCTCCGACACCATCGCTGCTTGCGCCGCAGCGGCGGCCACGCACGAGGACTTCACGGGCTGCGTCGCCCACGCGACCAACGAACTCCTCCAGAGTGGCGTCATTACCGCGAAGGAAAGAGGCGCCATCCAGAAGTGCGCCGGCAAGGCCGACATCCCGTAGGAGCCAGATCCTTCGCTACGCTCAGGATGACAACTCGGGGCCGGCGCACCTGCGCCGGCCTTTTTTTCATAGATAGAGTTGCGCCATGGCACGGGGAATGGGGGGAATCGGCGGAGGGTTCGGGGGGCTCCCCCGCGCGGACCGCCGCGGCGGTGGAGGCCGCGCCGCCGCGGCCCGCGAAGACGAGAAGAAGCGCAAGGCGCCGCCGTTCAAGGTCGTCTTCCGGGACGCGGTGGAGCTCGTCAGCGCGCGGCGCGGGCGCCTCGCGGTCGGATTCGGTCTGCTCGCGATCAACCGGCTCTGCTCGCTCGTGCTGCCGGGGACGACGAAGTTCCTCCTCGACGAGGTGATCGGGAAGGAGCGGCGCGAGCTTCTCGGCCTTCTCGTCCTGGCCGCGGGGGGCGCGACGCTCGTGCAGGCCGTCACGTCGTTCGCGCTCTCGCAGGTCCTCGGAAAGGCCGCCCAGCGCTCGATCACCGAGATGCGCCGGCGGATCCAGAGCCACGTCGGGAGGCTGCCGGTCGGGTTCTTCGATCAGACGAAGACCGGCGCGCTCCTCTCGCGCGTGATGTCCGACGCGGAAGGCCTGCGCAACCTCGTCGGCTCCGGGCTCGTCGAAGTGGCGGGAGGCCTCCTGACGGCCGCCGCGGCGCTCGTCATCCTCTTCTACCTGTCGGCGAAGCTCACCATCGTCGCGCTCAGCGTCCTCTCCCTCTTCGGGCTCATCCTCCTCTACGCTTTCAAGACGCTGCGACCGCTCTTCCGGGAGCGCTCCCGGATCAACGCGGCGGTCTCCGGCCGGCTGACCGAGTCGTTCTCCGGCATCCGCGTGGTCAAGGCATACCGCGCGGAGCGCCGCGAGGCGCTCGAGTTCACCAAGGGCGCGCACCGTCTCTTTCGCAACGTGGCGAAGACGATGACCGGATTCGCCGCCGTCACCGCCTTCTCGACGCTCCTGCTCGGCGCGGTCGGGGTCGCGATCATGTGGATCGGCGCGAACGAGGTCCTCGCCGGAAACATGACGCTCGGGTCGTTCTTCTCTTTCACGCTCTACATGGGGCTGCTCGTCGGGCCGGTCATTCAGATCGTGTCGATCGGGAGCCAGATCACGGAGGCGTTCGCCGGGCTCGAGCGGATCCGCGAGATCCGCAACGAGACGCCGGAGGACGCGGGGGACGCCGCGAAGCGACCGCTCCCCCGCATCATCGGCCACGTCCGGTTCCGAGACGTGTCCTTCGAGTACCAGGAGGGTGTTCCGGTTCTGTGGAACGTCTCCTTCGAGTCGGCGCCCGGGACTTCGACCGCTCTCGTCGGGCCGTCCGGCTCCGGGAAGAGCACGATCATCGGGCTCGTCGCCGCGTTCTACACGCCGACGTCCGGCGCGATCTTCGTCGACGGGCAGCACCTGGCGCAGGTGCGGCTTGCCGACTACCGCTCCCAGATCGGCGTCGTGTTCCAGGACAACTTCCTCTTCGACGGGACGGTGCTCGAGAACATCGCTTTTGCGCGCCCCGACGCATCGCGGGAGGAGATCCTGCGCGCGGCGAAAATCGCGCGGTGCGACGACTTCGTCCAGGAGCTGGCGGAAGGCTACGAGACCGTCGTCGGCGAGCGCGGGGTAAAGCTCTCCGGCGGCCAGCGGCAGCGGGTCGCCATCGCGCGAGCCATCCTGGCGGACCCGAGGATCCTGATCCTGGACGAGGCGACCTCGTCCCTCGACAGCGAGAGCGAGGCGCTCATCCAAGAGGGCCTCTCCGAGCTCATGAAGGGGCGCACGACGTTCGTCATCGCCCACCGCCTCTCGACGATCCGCAACGCCGACGCCATCCTCGTCGTCGAGGGGGGACGAATCGTCGAGCGCGGCGCCCACGCCGAGCTCCTCTCGCACGGCGGACGCTACTTCGACCTCTACACCCGCCAGCACGGCCTCGAAGCCAACCTGTTCCTGAACCCGGGAGAGTCGGCGCCGACGGATGAGCCGGCCGCCGCGGCCGCCGAGACGTCCGCGGACGAGGACGCGGCGCGCATTCCGCTCGGGATCCGAGGCGAATAGCGCCCCGTCTTCCGCTCGCCTCCCGTAAGATCCTCGCATGACGGTCGAGCGCGAGAAGGCGCTCTCCCTCTGGGAGGAGGGGACGGTGCGGCTCATGATCGGCGAGGTCGAGGAGGCGATCCGGCTCTTCACGCGGTCCCTCGAGCTCTCGCCCACGGCCGAGGCCTACACGTTCCGCGGCTGGGCCCTCTCGTTCACCGGCCGCCTCGATGAAGCGATCGAGGAGTGCCGCAAGGCGATCGCGACCGACCCGGGCTTCGGGAACCCGTACAACGACATCGGCTGCTATCTCATGCAGAAGGGGGAGCTCGATCAGGCCGTTCCCTGGTTCGAGCAGGCGAAGAAGGCGACCCGCTACGAGCCGCGACACTTTCCGTACCTGAATCTGGGACGGCTGCACGCCGCGCGGGGGGACGTCTCGCAGGCCGTCCTCGAATTCGAGGGAGCCCTGAAGGAGAATCCGAACGATCCGATCGCGGTCCGGTTCCTGGAGCAACTGAGGTATCGGGTCAACTGAGCCGGACCCCGGCGGAATTCGCCGCTCGGTCCACTCGTTTTCAACCGGTTGGGAAGGAGAACAGCTTGGCAAACGATCGTTTCGAGATGACTCCCCACGCGGCGTTCGAAACGCCGCTCGCCGTAGTCGGCGTCGAGAAAGTCACGGCGTTCCTTCGCCGGGTGTACGGCTGGATGTTCGCGGGCCTGGCGATCACGGCGACGGTCTCCTACCTCGTGATCGGGTCTCCGGCGCTCCTTCAGATCATCGTCGGAAACCCCCTCGTCTTCTTCGGCCTGTTCGCCGTCGAGCTCGGCCTCGTGTTCTTCCTCTCCGCGCGCGTGGACAAGTTGGCGCCGCAGACGGCGGCGACGATGTTCATCGTGTATTCGGTGCTGAACGGCGCCACGCTCTCCGCCATCCTGTTTGCCTACACGAGCACGTCCATCGCGACGACCTTCGTCGTGACCGCCGGCATGTTCGGAGCGCTCGCGCTGTACGGAACGACGACGAAGCGGAGCCTCGCCGGGATCGGCCAGTTCTTCTTCATGGGGCTGATCGGGCTGCTGCTCGCCTCGGTCGTCGGCATCTTCTGGAAGGCGCCCGCCCTCCAGTTCGTCATCTCCGTCGTCGGCGTGCTCGTGTTCACGGGTCTGACCGCGTGGGACGCGCAGAGACTGAAAGCGATGGCGGCGGTGACGCCGGACGGGCAGCTCGCCGGAAGGGCGGTCGTCGGCGCGCTCGCTCTCTACCTCGACTTCGTCAACCTGTTCCTCTTCCTTCTGCGCTTCATCGGCGGCCGCCGAGACTGATTCCCGGGAAGAACGTTGAAACCCCTGCGCGGCGCGCTCGCTTTCGTCTTCGTGACCGCCGGCGTGCTGCTGATCGGAGCGGCCGCGCTCCACTACGCCCGCGGGGCGCGGGCGCAGAGCGAGGGTCGCCGCATTCTGGACCTCGCGGCGGCCGAACGGGGTTATGTGACCGCCACCCTCCCCCAGGAGCGCGTCTCCGCCCGCGACGAGCTGCCGCGCTCCGCGGGTAGCGGACCGTACGCGGGCTACCCGACGGGCACGCCGCTCGGACGGATCCGGATCCCGGTCGCCGAGATGGACTGGGTCGTGTTCGCGGGATCCGACGACGCGACCCTCGAGAAGGGACCGGGTCACGTTCCGGGAACCGCGATGCCGAACCAGGACTATGGCCCGAACAACTGCGTGATCACCGCACATCGCGACTCCCACTTCCGCCGGCTCGGCTGGCTCCGGAAGGGCCACGTCGTCGAGCTCGAAACGGCGACGGGAACGATGAAGTATCGGGTCGTGTCGCGCGAGATCGTGACGCCGAAAACGGTGCGGGTCTTGAACGCGTCGCCGAAGCCGCGTCTGACGCTCATCACCTGTTATCCCTTCGACTACATCGGCTCGGCCCCGAAGCGACTCATCGTCGTTGCGGAACCGATCGGGAAGAGCCCGCGCGAAGCGTCCGCCGTCTCCGCAAACTAAGAACCCCCCCCTCGACTGGCATCCGTTTTGATACTCCGTCGCCCGGAGGGAGTCCGCTCATGAAACGAAACACGCTATTCGTCTCCGTTCTCGCCGTGCTCCTCGCCGCGGCGCCGGCGGAGACACTGCTCGCGCAATCGAAGAAAAAGGCCGTCCGCAAGCCCGCCCCCGTGTCGCTCGACGTGAACGTCGTCAACGACCCGGCGACGGCCCCGATCGTGAAGCGGGGCGCTTCGGGCGGCGGGGTCCTCCGCGCTCAGGTGCTCCTCGACCGCGCGCGCTTTTCTCCGGGCGAGATCGACGGGGCTTTCGGCGGCAACGTGGAGAAGGCGATCATCGGTTTTCAGAAGGCGCACGGCGTGGAGCCGACCGGCGTCGTGGACGCGGCGACGTGGAAGCTCCTGAACGCCGACGCGGCGCCCGTGCTCGGTCGTTACGCGATCACCGAGGAGGACGTCGCCGGGCCCTTCCAACCGGTCCCCGAAGACATGATGGAGAAGGCGAACCTCCCGGCGCTCGGCTTCTCGACGGCCCTCGAAGCGCTCGGGGAGCGGTTCCACACGAGCCCGAAGCTCCTGACCCGGCTGAACCCGGGCAGTACGTTCAGCCGCGCCGGCGAGGAGATCCTGGCCCCGAGCGTCCGCTCCGCCGCGCCCCCGAAGGTCGAGAAGGTCGTCGTGGACGACTCGGACAAGACGGTTTCCGCGTGGGATGGGGACAAGCTCGTCGCGCAATACCCGGCCACGACGGGAAGCGAGCACGACCCGCTCCCCGTCGGGAGCTGGAAGATCAACGGCGTCTCGAAGAACCCGACCTTCCACTACAATCCCGACCTCTTCTGGGACGCTGACGAGAGCCATGCGAAAGCCAAGATCCCGCCCGGGCCGAACAACCCCGTCGGGGTCGTGTGGATCGACCTCTCCAAGCCCCACTACGGGATTCACGGGACGCCCGAGCCCGCCACGATCGGAAAGACGCAGTCACACGGTTGCATCCGCCTGACGAACTGGGACGCCGCGGAGCTCGCGGCGATGGTGACCCCGGGGACGCCGGCGGTTCTCCAGGAGTAGGCATCCGAGCTCGGGGCGCGCTCCTCTTCCTGCTCGGCTTCCTCCTCGGAGCGCTCGCGCTCTACTACGTGCTCTGGCGCACCGGTGGCCTCACTCCCGGTCACTTCGCGTCGCGAACGACCGCGGACTTAGCCGGCGCGACCCGGCGGACG
>DASRPJ010000070.1:0-13871 GCA_035646435.1 Thermoanaerobaculia bacterium
AAACTGGGAGGTAAGGGCGCGGGCCTCGCCGACATGACCGCGCTCGGGATCCCGGTTCCGCCGGGCTTCACGATCGAAACGTCGGTCTGTCTCGACTACATCCGCACGGGAGATCTCGAAGGATTGAAGCCGGAAGTCGAGCAGGCGCTCGCGCGGCTCGAGACCGCCACGGGGCGGAAGTTCGGCGACCCGAAGAATGCGCTCCTCGTCTCGGTCCGTTCGGGCGCGCGCTCGTCCATGCCGGGAATGATGGACACGATCCTGAACCTCGGTCTGACGGCGGCGGCAGTCCCGGGTCTCGCGGCGGCCGCCGGAGAGCGCTTCGCGCTCGACTGCCGGCGGCGGTTCCTCCAGATGTACTCGGACATCGTTCTCGACGTGCCGCGCTCGGAGTTCGAGGAGCTGCTCACGCGGCGGCGGGTCGAGAAGAGCGCGGCCTCCGACGCGGACCTGACGGCGGAGGACCTGCGCTCTGTAGTCGGGCAGTACGAGGAGCTCGTTCGGAAGAAGACGGGACGCCCCTTTCCGGAGGACCCGCGGGAGCAGCTGTGGGGCGCCGTGGGCGCGGTATTCCGGTCGTGGGACAACGAGCGCGCGAAGACGTACCGGCGGCTTCACCGGATCCCCGAGGAGTGGGGAACGGCCGTCAACGTGCAGGCAATGGTCTTCGGGAACCGGGGCGAGAGCTCGGCGACGGGCGTCGCCTTCACGCGGGACCCGGCGAGCGGCGAGAAGCGCTTCTACGGGGAGTTCCTGCCGAACGCGCAGGGAGAGGACGTCGTCGCGGGGATCCGCACGCCGAGGCCCCTCGCCTCCAACGGGTCGGGGACCTCGCTCGAGGAGACGATGCCCGAGGCTTACGCCGGCTTGCTCTCGGTGCGCGACCTCGTCGAGAAGAGCTTCCGCGACATGCAGGACCTGGAGTTCACGATCGAGGAACGCCGTCTTTACGTCCTCCAGACGCGCAACGGCAAGCGCACCGGATTCGCGGCGGTCCGGATTGCGACCGAGATGGTCTCCGAGGGCCTGATCGGCGAGGACGAGGCAGTCGGCCGCGTCGAGCCGGAGCAGCTCGTCCAGCTCCTGGCGCCGGTCTTCCCGCTTCGCGAGAAGGAGGCCGCGATCAAGGCCGATCGCCTGCTCGCGCGGGGCCTGCCGGCCGGACCGGGCGCGGCCTGCGGGCGCATTGCCTTCACCGCGAAGCGCGCGGTCGAGATGGCGGGGAAGGGCGACCCCGTCGTTCTCGTGCGCGTCGAGACGTCTCCCGAGGACATCGCCGGCATGAACGCGGCCGCGGGAATCCTGACGACGCGCGGGGGCGCGACGTCGCACGCCGCCGTCGTCGCGCGCGGGATGGGCAAGACGTGCGTCGTCGGCGCGGGCGACATCACCGTCAGCGAAGAGCGGGGCGAGCTCTCGGCCCGCGACCTCCGGGCGAAGGAGGGAGACTTCCTCTCGCTCGACGGCACCACGGGCGAGGTGATCCTCGGCGAGCTGCCCACCGAGCCCTCGGAAATCCTCCGCGTGCTGATCGACCGGTCGCTCGCGCCGGAGAAGTCCGCCCTCTTCGGCGCCTTCACGCGCCTTCTCGGGTGGGCGGACCGGCTCCGTCGCCTGGGCGTTCGCGCGAACGCGGACACCCCGACCGACGCGCGCGTCGCGCGGCTCTTCGGCGCGGAGGGGATCGGCCTCTGCCGCACGGAGCACATGTTCTTCGGCGAGAACCGGATCGGCGCCGTGCGGCAGATGATCGTCGCCGAATCCGAGAAAGACCGAAGGGTCGCGCTCGCGAAGCTCCTGCCGATGCAGCGCGAAGACTTCGTCGGCATCTTCCGGGAGATGGGGGAGCGGCCGGTCACGATCCGGCTCCTCGATCCGCCGCTCCACGAGTTCCTTCCGCACGAGGACGAGGCGGTCGAGAAGACCGCGCGCGACCTCGGAATCTCGGCCGAGAAGCTGCGCGATCGGGTCCGCGCGCTCTCGGAGTCGAACCCGATGCTCGGCCATCGCGGTTGCCGGCTCGGCATCACATATCCGGAGATCTACGAGACGCAGGTCCGCGCGATCTTCGAGGCCGCCGTCGAGGCGCGGCGCCAGGGGCTGTCCCCCGTGCCAGAGGTGATGATCCCGCTCGTCGGCACGAAGGGGGAGTTCGACAGGCTGAAGGTGCTCGTGGACGAGACGGCGAAAGAGGTCAGTCGAGAGAGCGGTGAGACTTTCTCGTACCACGTCGGCACGATGATCGAGATCCCGCGCGCGGCGCTGCGCGCCGCGGAGATCGCGGAGCACTGCGACTTCTTTTCCTTCGGGACGAACGACCTGACCCAGATGACCTACGGCTACTCGCGCGACGACGCGGCCTCCTTCCTCCCGGAGTACATCGAAGCGGGCATCCTGCCGGACGACCCGTTCTCGACGATCGACCAGCCCGGGGTCGGCGAGCTCGTCACGATCGCGACGAAGCGCGGGCGCGACGCGCGCAAGAACCTGAAGGTCGGGGTGTGCGGCGAGCACGGGGGCGACCCGCGGTCGATCCGCTTCTTCCACGACGCCGGCCTGGACTACGTTTCCTGCTCGCCGTTTCGCGTCGCGGTCGCCCGGCTCGCGGCCGCGCACGCCGCGATGACCGGGTCCTCCGGGGTTTCCTCGACGGCATGAGCGTCTTCCTTGCGGCGCTCCTCTTTCTGATGGCCGGCCGCGTCCCGCAGAGCCCGGCCGGTCCAGCCGACCTCGTTCTTCTTTCCGCGAAGATCTGGACCGGAGACGCCGCGCGCCCGCAGGCGACGGCGCTCGCCGTTCGCGGCAGCCGGATCGTCGCGGTCGGGAGCGACGCCGAGATCCGGAAACTGGAGGGCCCCCAGACGGTCGTCGTCGACGGGGAGGGACGTCGCGTCGTGCCCGGGTTCATCGACTCCCACACCCACATGTCCATGGGCGGCTTCAACCTGCTCGGCGTCGACCTGCGCCACACGAAGGACCCGGCGGACTTCACGCGCAAGCTCGCGGAGTTCGCGTCGACGCGCCCCGCCGGTCTCTGGATGACCGACGGCGCGTGGGACCACCAGGTGTGGGCCGACCCGGTGCTCCCGACGCGCGCGATGCTCGATCCCGCGACGGGCGACCGCCCCACGTGCCTCTCGCGCACGGACGGGCACATGGCCGTGTGCAACAGCCGGGCGCTCGCGCTCGGAAAGGTGACGCGGGAGACGCCCGACCCCCCCGGCGGCGTGATCGTCCGCGATCCACGGGGCGAGCCGACGGGACTTCTGAAGGACGCCGCGATGGACCTCGTCTGGGCGGTGCGACCCGCGCGGACGGCGGCTGAAGTCGAAGAAGCGCTCCGCATCGCCGTCCGCCATGCCGCCGAGAACGGCGTCACGTCCGTGCACGACCTGCCCGGCAACGCGGGCGACCTGGATGCCTGGCAGGCCATCCGCCGCGAGCTCACCGTGCGCGTCGATTACCGGCCGCCGCTGTCCGAGTGGGAAAAAGCGCGCGACCGGCGCGCCTCCATGAAGAACGACGACTGGCTGCGGATCGGCGGGGTGAAGGGTTACGTCGACGGGTCGCTCGGGTCCTCGACCGCGCTGTTCTACGAGGCTTACTCGGACGACCCGAAGACGAAGGGGGTCTACGCCAGCGAGGCGATCCCTCTTTCGAAGCTCGAGGCACGGGTGGCGGGGGCCGACGCGGCGGGGCTGCAGGTCGAGGTGCACGCGATCGGCGACCGCGCGAACGCGGAGCTCCTCGACGTCTTCGAGCGCGTTGCGAAGAAGAACGGCGCGAGGGACCGGCGATTCCGGATCGAGCACGCACAGCATCTGCGGCGCGCGGACATTCCGCGCTTCGCGAAGCTCGGCGTCTTCGCCTCGATGCAGCCGTACCACGCGATCGACGACGGTCGCTGGGCGGAGAAGCGAATCGGGCGCGAGCGATCGCGAACGACCTATGCGTTCCGGTCCCTGCTCGACGCGGGCGCCGCGCTCGCGTTCGGCTCGGACTGGGACGTCGCGCCGCTGTCGCCGATTCTCGGCATCGACGCGGCGGTGAACCGCCGTACGCCGGACGGTAAGAACCCGAAGGGCTGGATCCCCGAACAGAGGATCCGCGTCGAGGAAGCGCTCCGCGCCTACACCTCGAGCGCGGCCCGGGCGGGGTTCGCGGAGAAGGACAAGGGCACGCTCGCGGCCGGTAAGCTCGCCGACTTCGTCGTTCTTTCGCGCGACGTCTTGTCGATCCCGCGGGGCGAGATCCCGGATGCGCGGGTCGAGGTGACGGTCGTCGGCGGGCGGGTCGTCTATTCGCGCTAGAGCTCGATCGGAGGTTTTCGCGAAGGCGGCGTAGACTCCCGGCGGTGCCGAAAATCCACCGGCTCTCGAGCGACGTCATCGACCGGATCGCCGCCGGCGAAGTCGTCGAACGGCCCGCTTCCGCCGTCAAGGAGCTCGTGGAGAACGCGCTCGACTCGGGCGCGACGCGGGTCGAGGTGGAGATCGAAGGCGGCGGAATCCGGCGCATTCTCGTCCGGGACGACGGCTGCGGCATGTCGCCCGAGGACGCGCGTCTCGCGCTCGAGCGGCACGCGACGTCGAAGATCTCCTCCGACGAAGACCTCGTCTCGGTGGCGAGCTACGGGTTCCGCGGCGAGGCCCTTCCCTCGATCGCGTCCGTTTCGCGGCTGACACTCACGACTTCGGACGGATCGTCGCCGGAAGCGCACCGGCTGCGGGTCGAGTTCGGTCACACCGCCCTCGACGAGCCCGCGGCCCGCCCGCGCGGAACCGACGTCCTCGTCGAGGAGCTCTTTTCGCGGACCCCTGCCCGGCGCAAGTTCCTCGCGTCGCCCGAGGCGGAGGGGCGCGCCGCGGCCGCGACCGTCACGCGGGCGGCCCTCTCGAACCCGTCCGTCGCGTTCTCCCTCCGGTCGGGCACCCGCCAGACCCTCGACCTGCCTTCGGCCGTCGACCGGTCCGCGAGGATCCTCCAGCTCTTCGGCCGTGAGACGCTGGGCGAGATCGAGTCCTTCGAGGCGCGAGCGGGCGCGCTCAAAGTTCTCGGGTTCGTGACCCGGGGGTCGGTCACGTTTCCCACGCGCCGCTTCCAGTACGTATTCGTCGACGGGCGGCCGGTCGAAGACCGCGCCATCTCCCGCGCGATCAGCCAGGCGTCGCGCGACGCGATCCGCACCGACCGGCATCCCGGCGTGTTCCTCTTTCTCACGTCCGGCGCGGGCGCGGTCGACGTGAACGTCTCTCCGGCCAAGACCCAGGTGCGGTTCACCGAGGCGGGGACGGCGTTCAAGCTCGTCTTCCACGCCGTCCACTCGGCGCTCCTCGCCGGGAAGGAGGAGCGACGCCTGAAAATGGTTCCGATGGAGGCCGGCGTTTCGGAGCCGCAGAGCGAATACGGCTCGGAGGCCGGGCCGGTTCCCGCCCCGGGCAGCCCCGTCGGCGTGCCTCCGATCCCGAAGCCGGAGCTCCCGACGCCCTCTCCCGCGGAGAGGAGGCCGCCGGAGCTCGTCGCGATCGGGCAGCACCGCGAGTCGTTTCTGCTCGCATCGGGCGAGGAGGGGCTGCTCGTGATCGACCAGCACGCGGCGCACGAGCGAATCCTCTACGAGCGCATTCGCGACCGCGTTGCGTCGGGGCGGATGCTCTCGCAGCGGCTCCTCCTGCGGGCGCTCTTCGAGGCGACGCCCGAGGAGGCGGAGACGCTCGCCGCCCGCTTCGAAGACCTGACGGCCGCCGGCTTCGAGATCGAGCCCATGTCGGGACGGTCTTACGCCATCGCGGCGCTGCCTGCAGAGGCGACCGACCGGGAGCCGGGCGAGACTCTCCGCGAGGTGCTCGCGGGCCTCGCTGAAACGGGCGACCCCGACCCGGAGCGTCGCCGCGACCGGCTCGCCGCGGCGATCGCGTGCCGTTCCGCGGTGACGATCCGATACCACCTCGCCCCCGAGGAGATCCGCCGCCTCCTGGCCGACTGGATGAAGGCGGGAGACCGGTTCACCTGCCCGCACGGGCGGCCGGTCGTCCTGCTCATGACGGACGAGGAGCTGGAAAAGTACTTCAAGAGAAGATAGGAGAAGGAGACCGCATGGACCGAAGGACCTTGCTCGAAGGGGTGGCGGCCGGCGCCGTCGTTTACGCCCTGCCCCGAGCCGCGCGGGCGCAGTCACCCGGCCTGGCGTCGGTGCTCGCCCAGGTGGCGAAGCATCACGACGAAGCGGTGAAGCGGCTGCAGGAGTGGATTCGGCTGCCGTCGATCGCCGCGGAGAACAAGTCGATGTCGGAGGGGTGCGAGCTCATGATCCGCCTTCTCCGCGATGCGGGCTTCGACAGCGCGGTGCGCGTTCCGACGGACGGCCATCCGGGCGTCTTCGCGACGCTCGACGCGGGCGCGAAGCGGACGGTCGGCGTCTACTTCATGTACGACGTCAAGCAGGTCGATCCCGCGGAGTGGACGTCGCCGCCCTACGAGGCGGCCTTCGTCGACAAGCCCGGCCTCGGAAAGTCGATCGTCGGCCGTGGCGCCGTCAACCAGAAAGGGCCGGAGGCCGCGCTCCTCGCGGCGCTGCACGCTTTTCGCGCCGCGGGCCGCAAGGTGCCGGTAAACCTCGTGCTGGTGGCGGAAGGAGAGGAGGAGATCGGCTCCCCCCACTTCATGCAGATCATTCGCCGGCCGGAGGTGCGTTCCGCTCTTGCGAAGACGACCGGAGTCTTCATGCCCTCGGCCTCACAAAGCGGCGACGGCGTCGTGCTCGTCACGCTCGGCGCAAAAGGAATCGTCGAGCTCGAGATGACGTCCACCGGCGAGCGGTGGGGCCGCGGCCCGAGGCAGGACATCCACTCGAGCAACAAGGCGCGCGTGGACAGTCCGGCGTGGCACCTCGTCCAGGCCCTCCATACGCTCGTCACCCCTGAAGGCGAGCCAGCGATCGACGGATTCGCCACCAGGGCACGGCCGATCTCCGCCGCCGAGAAAGCAATGGTCGCCGAAGGAGCGCGCCGGTTCGACGAGGCCGTGCTCAAGAAGCAGATGGGCGTTCAGCGCTGGATCAAGGACGTCGGCTTCCTCGAATCCCTCGAGCGCCTCGTGTCGCAGCCGACGGTCAACATCGAAGGGCTCGTGGGCGGATACACGGGGCCCGGCGGGAAAACGGTGCTGCCGCACAAGGCGGTCGCGAAGCTCGACCTGCGCCTCGTCCCCGACATGAAGGCGTCGGAAGCGATCGCGGCGCTCCAGGCTCACCTGGCCAAGCGCGGCTTCGGCGACGTCGAGGCGCGCATGACGGGCGGTTACGACCCGACGAGCACGCCCGCGGATGCCGCCCTCATCCGGGCGCAGGTCGCCGTCTACAAGCGCGCCGGCATCGACCCCGTGATCTGGCCGCGCAACGCCGGCTCCTGGCCCGGTTACGTTTTCACGGGCGAGCCGCTGAAACTGCCCGCCGGGCACTTCGGACTCGGCCACGGCGGCGGCGCGCACGCTCCCGATGAGTACTACGTCATCGAGTCGACCAACCCGAAGGTCCAGGGATTCGACGGCGCGGTGCGTTCCTTCGTCGAGTACCTGCAGGAGCTCGCGGTCGTCGGCTGAGTTCTGTTGTCATTCCGAGGAGCGAAGCGACGAGGAATCTGGTCCCCTCGTCGAAAGAGACCAGATCCCTCGCGGAGCCTGCCCTGAGCAGTAGCGACGGTATCGAGCGAGCCCAGATCCCTCGCTGCGCTCGGGATGACAGGAAGGGCGAAGGGCTCGGGATGACAGGCAGGGGCGAAGGGCTCGGGATGACGGAAGTCAGCTCCTAGGCCGGATTCCTCGGCGGCCACACCTCGGACTCGTTGTGCTTGCGCTTCTTGATGACGTACGTCGCGATGAGCACGACGCCGAGCAGGATGAACGCGACCGGAGCGAGCCAGTCCTCGACCGCCGCCCAGAACCAGTCAAGGTCGACGTAGCGGTCGATCAGCCAGAGCGTCCCGATTCCGACGAGGATCACGCCCCACGTGAGGCTCGCGGTCGACTCGCGCTTCACGCGCGGGACGCGTTCCGACACGGCGAGCCCGCCCGCGTCGACGGAGCCCGCGTTGATCGCCTTCGCCTGCCGCACGGCGTCGATGATCCCGAAGAACCACGTGAACGCGATGCCCAGCCCGAAGAGCGGCGCGATGCTGCCGTGAAACCGATCCGTGGACGTGACGAGCCAGATGCAGCCCGCGAACGCCGCGGCGATCTTGAAGGCGCGCTGGTACAGCCCGAGGTAGAGCTGGCCCAGGCCGGGAAAGATCGCCGACAGGATTCCCGCGAGACCGGGCGACTTCTTCTCGACGATGATCGGCGCCACGGGCGGGCGGTAGCCCTCCGCCGCCACGGCGGGCGGCGGCGCCGCTCCTCCCGGAGCCGCGGCGTAGGACGGTATCTGGGGCGGCGTCTCTCCGGGGTAGCGAGTATCTTCGGCCATTTGCTCTTCTCCTCTCGGCGCTTCAGGTGCGCCAGCTCGTTGTCGTCGTTTCTGTTTCCTTTAACGCACCTCGGCCGTCGCGGTTCCGTGGCCGCTCGACCGCGCGCTGTTTCGCGCCGGAGTTCTTCCAGATGAGCGACACGACGGTCGAGACCGCCGCCCGCCCGTAACCGCCCGCGTGTCCCTTCCACACGGCCAGCGTGCGCGCCACTCTCTCCTGGAGCGCGCCCAGCCGATCGGTGACGGAGCTCTCCGCGACGAGCACCGCCGTCCGCGTGTTCTGCCCGAGATCGCCGACTCCGACTTTCCGCGCGAGGTCGGCGGGGTTGAAGCCGAGCACCATCACGAGGACCGCCGCTCCGTACGCGAACACGATCGCCGACTTCGGTCCGAAGAGCCAGCCGAGCGACCGGCGCCGTTTCACGGGGCGCGCAGCGGCGAGGCGCCCCGCGAGCCACGGGGGCGCGACCGGCAGGACGAGGTCCCTCGCCGCGAGAAGCGTGGCGGCCGCCTCGGAGCAGCCGGCGCAGCGGGCCAGGTGGCTCGACAGCCGGCGCTCGTCGTCCGCGAGAAGCTCGTTCTCGATCGCGAGGGGCAGGAGTCTTTCGGCGCCCTCGCACGACACGGTGCGCCGGGGAATGTCGATCAGCGCCGCGCGGAGCGAAGGGGGCATCGGCGGCGCCTTCAGCGCGAGCGCGATCTCTTCGGCTGCGTCCACGTCCGCGCCCGTCGCAAGACAGGCCGCGCAGGAGTCGCGGTGCCGCCGCTCGTCCTCGCGCGAGGCTCCTGCCAGGAAGAGTCTCTCGAGCTCGGTGCAGCTCACAGGACCCCTCCCGCCGCGACCGCGAGCGTTTGAAAGGCGCCCGCGCTGCCGCGCCGCTCGTGGCGCTCGCGGATCCGGCGCGCGACCTCCGCCCGCGCCCGGAAGAGCCGCGACTTGACCGTTCCTTCCGGCAGGTCGAGGGCTTTCCCGATCTCGTCGTAGGCGAGGCCGTCGAGGTCGCGGAGGACGAGGATCTCGGCGAGGTCCTCCGGTATCTCGGCGAGGACCGAGAAGAGGATCTTGGAGCGCTCCTTGCGCAGCGCTTCGGCGGCCGGGTCGTCGTCGGACTTCAGAAGCGGCGCCACGGCGTCGTCGGAAATGAAGCGGAACGACTTCTCGCGCTTGCGGCGCCGATACCTGTCGATGCAGAGGTTGCGCGCGAGCGACAGCAGCCAGGCGACGAGGGGGAAGCTTCCGTCGTAGCGGTGGAGGTTTTCGAACGTCTTCAGGAAGATCTCCTGCGAGAGCTCTTCGGCGTCCTCCCGGTTCAGCGTGAAGTGGTAGGCCACCGAATACACTTTCTGTCCGAACCCGTCGACGAGGAGCCTCCATGCGTCGTCCTCCCCTTGGCGGCATCGATCGACGAGGGCTTTCTCTTCGGCGCTCACACTTCTCTCGCCCTTAGTAACGCAGGTCCCGGCGGAATGTTCGGCAGGCCGGACCCCCCTGACCGTTTACCTACAAAGAGTTAGCGAGCACGGGTACTTTTTTGGGGAACAGGGAGTAGCCGAGGAGCTTGTAGCAGAGCTTGGCGACTAAGAAGTCGGGAGCCCGGTTGCCGGGCAGCGGCGCGTGCTCGACGACGTCGGCGCCCACGATGCGCCGGGCAGTCGCAACCCGGCGCAGGATGTCGAGAGCCTGCTCCCACGTTCCCCCGCCCGGCTCCGGCGTGCCGGTTCCGGGGACGAGCGACCCGTCGAAGAAGTCGACGTCGAACGTCACGTAGACGTCGTCGGTCAGGCGCGCCAGCGCTTCCGGCATCCACTCCGCCACGTTTGCGAGCCGGCGGTTCGAAACGATCAGGAGGTCCTTTTCCCGCGCGAAGAGGACCTCCTCGCGGGAGATCGAGCGGATTCCGACGTGCACGCTCGGCGCGCCCGTTTCCAGGAAACGGCGGGCGGCGCACGCGTGGGAGTGGCGGTCGCCCTCGTACTCGTCGCGAAGATCCCCGTGCGCGTCGAAGTGGAGGATCGAGAGGTTCGGGTAGCGCTCGTGGTGGGCCCGGATCGGTCCCGTCGCGATGGCGTGCTCCCCGCCGAGCGTCAGAACGAACCGCGGGCTCGCGAGGAGCTCCGAGACGATCCCTTCGAGGCCCTCGACGCACGCGTCCGGCTCCATCCGGTCCGGGAGCCACGGCGGGAGCGTGTGGATTCCCACGCTCGCGACCTCCTCGTCGAGCTCGTCGTCGTAGAGCTCGACGTAGTGGGACGCTTCGAGGATCGCCGCCGGACCGTTGCGGGTCCCGACGCCGTAGGAGACCGTCCTCTCGTACGGGACGGGCAGCACGACGACGCGGGCGGACTGGAGGCCGTTGTCCGCCTCGGGGATGCCGAGGAAGTTGCTGGAGAGGAACATGTGCCGATCTTATTCCGCGCGGAGACCGGTCATCCGCGCGGCCTTCCGCCCCGGCGCCTTCTGCGCCGCGGAGGGGGCGGGGCGCCGATCGGCGACCTCTCCCGCGCGCTCGCCGCCCGCGCTCCGACCGTGCGCCACTCGGCTACGAGCTCTTCACCGCGTCCCGTGGCCATCGTATTCAGCTCGAACAGGTCGAGGGCGATCGGGAACGCCTCCCGGAACGCGATCCGGCGGGTCGCGAGGCGGCTGTCGGGGCGGTGAGAGAGCCGGCCGACGATCGCGAGCGCCTGCTTGATGCGGTGAGAGACCGCGTTCGGAAGGGCCATCCGGATCGCCACGGGCGTCACGATCTCCTCGAGCAGCGCAGAGAGCCGGCCGGGCTCCGGGTCGCTCGCGATGCGCATGTCGCGGAGGCGCGACCGGACGATCGGGAGGAAGAAGAGCGAGAACAGGACCGAATCGTCGAACGGTCTTCCGCGGCGGCGTTCGGCGTCGAGAACGTCGAGCAGGGACCAGAAGAGGTGCCCCGTCCCGTGCGGATGGTCGGGATCGAGCTCGCGCAATATCTCGGCGAGCTCCGGCAGCAGCACGTCGAGCAGTCCCACCTCCCGCAGCAACAGGAAGGTCGGAAGCGCGTGGCCGCCCCGCAACGACTGCGAGAGCTCTTCCGTGACGCGGGGGGGCGCGGACTTCACGATTTCCTTGCGGTGGTCGAGGATCGCCTCGTAGGCGTCGGGCGTGATCGCAAAGCCGAGCCGGCTCGCGAACTCGACCGCGCGCATCATCCGGACGGGATCCTCGCGGAAGCGGACGTCCGGCTCGCCGATCGTGCGGATCAGGCCCGCGTCGAGGTCCTCGAGCCCTCCCACGTAGTCGATGACCGAGTAGTCGGCGATGTTGTAGAAGAGCCCGTTGATCGTGAAGTCGCGCCGGAGCGCGTCCTCGCGCGCGGTCCCGAAGACGTTGTCCGACGTCATGAGGAGCTCGGGGGAGTCGGGAACGAGCGGCTCCGGCCGGCGGCGGAACGTGGCCACCTCGACCACTTTTCCGTCCCCGAACAGGATATGGGCGAGACGGAATCGTCGCCCGATGAGCCGGCAGTTGCGAAAGAGTCGCCGGACGGCCTGCGGGGAGGCGTCTGTTCCGAGGTCGAAATCCTTCGGCGTGCGGCCGAGCAGGAGGTCTCGGACGCTTCCGCCGACCAGGTAGGCCTTGTAGCCGGCGGTCTTCAGCCGATAGAGGACCTTCAGCGCATCGGGGTCGATCTGGCTGCGGGAGATGGGGTGACGCTCGCGTGGCCGGATGCGGGGGAGGACTTCCTCGGAGACGGCGGCGCCTGCTTCCGGAGCGCTCGAGGTCAGGGTTGCAGTGTCAGGATTCAGCAGTCGGCTCTCCAATGGGTGCCCGGCGGCCCGCCCGGTCGCTCGTCATGGCGTCAGGGGACTCGCGGGCCGGCTCAGTTTGCGCCCGAAACGCCGCGGTCATTCTAGCTCAAGTCGCTGATCGAATTGAGGTTTTGACTTTGCTTCGGGCTGTGCGAAAGAATACGCCGTCTTTCGGGCGACTTGCGACGAGGAGGCTTCTCGATGAAATTCCGTGTGCTCCTGGCCGGTCTTCTGGCCGCCGCCGTCACTCTCCCATCCTGCAAAAGGAGCACTGGGGACGAGATCCTCGTCGGTGAGTACGGATCGCTGACGGGAACGACCGCGACGTTCGGCCAGTCGACCGACAACGCGATCCAGATGGCCTTCGACGAGATCAACGCCGCCGGCGGCGTTCTCGGCAAGAAGGTGAGGGTGATCGTCGAGGACGATCAGTCGAAGCCGGAAGAGGCCGCGACGGCCGTCACGAAGCTGATCAACCAGAACCACGTCGTCGCGATGCTCGGCGAGGTCTCCTCGTCGCGGTCTCTCGCGGCGGCTCCGATCTGCCAGGCCAATCGGGTTCCCATGATCTCCCCCTCGTCCACGAACCCGCGCGTCACCCAGGTCGGCGACTACATCTTCCGCGTCTGCTTCATCGACCCCTTCCAGGCGGAGGTGGGGGCGCGGATCGCCTGGGAAACCCTGAAGCTGAAGAAGGTCGCGATCCTCTCCGACGTCCGCAACGACTACTCCGTCGGACTTCAGACGTTCTTCCGGCAGCACTACAAGCAGCTCGGGGGCGAGATCGTGGCGGAGCAGTCGTACAGCGAGGGCGATTCCGACTTCCGCGCGCAGCTCACGCAGATCAAGTCCGCGAACCCGGAGGGCATCTACGTCCCCGGCTACTACACCGAGGTCGCCACGATCGCCCGGCAGGCCCGGGAGCTCGGAATCACCGTGCCCCTGATCGGGGGGGACGGGTGGGACTCGCCGCGCCTCTGGGAGATCGGCGGGGAGGCGCTGAACGGCTGCTACTTCTCGAACCATTACTCGGTGGACGACCCGGCGCCCGCCGTGCAGAAGTTCGTCGCCGACTACCGCAAGCGGTACAACCAGACCCCCGACGCGCTCGCGGCCCTCGGCTACGACGCGGCCCGGATCCTCGCGGACGCGATGACGCGCGCGGGTTCGACGGACGGCGCCAAGGTGCGCGACGCTCTCGTCGCGACGAAAGACTTCCAGGGAGTCACCGGCCAGATCACGATCAACTCCGAGCGCAACGCAGTCAAGCCCGCGGTCGTTCTGAAGATCGAGAACGGCAAGTTCGTTTACGTGGACACCATCAAGCCGACCGGATCGTAAGCGGCAGGCGGGGCCGAACCGCAGCGTGGGCCCTCCCCGGGGAGCTGTCAGCGCAAGCCGAAGGGCTGACGGCTCTTTTCCATGACTACGTTTCTTCAGCAGCTCGTCAACGGCCTCTCGCTCGGGTCGATCTACGCCCTGATCGCCCTCGGTTACACGATGGTGTACGGGGTCCTGCGGCTCATCAACTTCGCTCACGGCGACGTCTACATGGTCGGGGCCTACACCGGCTACTACCTTTCGCGCCGTTTGAAGGGGGACGAGCCGTCCCTCGTCGGGGCCCTCC
>DASRPJ010000071.1:0-3648 GCA_035646435.1 Thermoanaerobaculia bacterium
CACCATCGCCCAGGTTCTCGAGGGGCGCGAGCCGGTGCCGGTCCCGTACATGACCGCGATCGGTTCGCTCGCGCGCCACTGCTCCGAGCGTCCGGCGACGAAGACCTTCGAGCCCATGAACGTGACTTTCGGGATGATCGAGGACACGTCGCACCACGCGATCCGCGACAAAGCGGCGCGCCGGGAGATGATGGTCGAGCGCGCGCTCGCGGCGATCGCGGAGTGGAAGGAAGCCACGTCGGCGCGGGAAGCGGTCGAGGCGGGATGACGGCGAAGAGAGCTCCTCACGCCGACCCTCTGCCCGGGGGGGAGAGCGAGTTGGCGTGGTCGGACATCGCGGAGGCGCGGCTTCGCATCGCCGGAGTGGCTCATCGCACGCCGGTCTTCCGCTCGCGCCAGTTCGACGAGGCCGCCGGAGCGACCGTCTTCTTCAAGGCGGAAAACCTCCAGCGCGGGGGGGCGTTCAAGTTCCGCGGCGCTTACAACAAGATCCGCGCGGAGCTCGACCGGCGCTCGTTCACCGAAGTCGTCGCGTACTCCTCCGGCAACCACGCCCAGGCGGTGGCGCTCGTCTCGAGGCTCCTCGGCGTGAAGGCCACTATCGTGATGCCGGAAGACGCGCCGCCCGCAAAGCTCGCCGCGACGCGCGGCTACGGCGCAGAGGTCGTCCTCTATGACCGATACGGCGGCGGCGCCCGGGAGGAGATCGGCGAGCGCCTCCAGCGCGACCGCGGCGCCCTCCTCGTCCCGCCCTTCGACGACCCGCTCATCATGGCGGGCGCGGGCACGGCCACGGCGGAGCTTCTCGAGGAGGTGTTGGACCTCGATTTCCTCGTCGTGCCGGTCTCGGGGGGCGGCCTGATCGCGGGATCGGCGACCGCCGCGAAGCACCTGCGGCCCGGGATCACCGTCTACGGCGTCGAGCCGGAGACCGCGGACGACACCGCGCAGTCGCTCGCGAAGGGGGAGCGCGTCGAGATTCCGGTTCCGCGCACGATCGCCGACGGGCTCCAGGTCCCGAAGCCCGGCCGCCTCACTTTCCCGATCATTCAGAAAACCGTCGAGGGGGTGTTGCTCGTATCGGACGCGGAGATGGTCGAGACCCTTTCGTGGACGCTCGAGCGGATGAAGGTCCTGGTCGAGCCGTCCGGCATCGCCGGCGCGGCCGCCGTGCGGCACCGGAAGGCGGACTTCGCCGGGCGCCGCGTCGGCGTGCTCTGGAGCGGCGGAAACGTGGACTCCGCGCGGCTGGCGGAATTTCTGTCACGAGAATCCTTGTCGGGAAGTGTCCGGTGAAGACCTGACCCCGTTCAAGTCGACCGTTGTCCTGTTTTTCGCGGCGGCGCGGCTCCTCGCCCACGACTTCTGGATCGAGCCGTCGACGTTCCGGCCCGAGGTGGGTGCGACCGTCGGTTTTGCGCTCCGCGTGGGCGAGGGCTTTCGCGGCGACCCGGTTCCGCGCTCGCCCGACCGGATCGCTCGGTTCGTCCTCGTGTCGCCCTCGCGGGAGACGCCGATCGAGGGGGGGTCCGGAGACGAGCCGGCCGGCGTCGCCCGCGTCTCCGAGCCGGGGCTTCAGATCGTCGGCTACCGGAGCAAGACCTCGAAGGTCGAGCTCGACGCGGAGAAGTTCGAGCAGTACCTGAAGGAGGAGGGGCTCGAGCGGATCGTCGCCCTGCGCGCGCGCCGCGGGGAGTCGGAAAAGCCTACGCGGGAAATCTACTCGCGGTGCGCGAAGGCGCTCCTCTCCGCGGGCGGCGCCGGCAAGTCCGCGCCCGACCGCGTGCTCGGCTTCACGCTCGAGCTCGTCGCCGGGAAGAACCCGTACGCCTTCACGACCGGCGGCTCCTTTCCCGTGCGCCTCGAGTACGAGGGCAAGCCGCTCGCCGGTGCGCTCGTCGTCGCGCTCAACCGCGACGCGCCGGCGGTCCGCCTTTCCGCTCGAACCGACGCGAAGGGCAATGCCTCCTTCGTGCTCGCGAGTCCGGGAGCCTGGCTCGTGAAGGCCGTGCACATGGTCCCGGCGCCCGCCGGCTCCGGAGCGGATTGGGAGAGCACCTGGGCCTCCCTGACCTTCGAGATTCGTTAACTCGGAAATAGCGCCCCGCCGCCGCGCATTAAAGAAGCGACGTGAAATCCCCCCTCCGAGCCGTCCTGCTCCTCCTCCTGGTGGTTCCGCTGCTCGTGTGCTCGAAGCGCGAGACCGCCGGAACCGCGAAGGCGCCGGCGCCGTCGACGACGGCGCAGCGCTACGACGTGCGGGGGATCATCCGCGGCGTGGACGCGGCGAAGAGAGAGGTGACGGTCGAGCACGAGGAGATCCCGGGCTACATGGACGCGATGACCATGAGCTTCCCGGTGCGCGACGATCCGCAGGTCTTCGAGATCCTCCGCGCGGGCGACCGGCTCGAAGCGAAGCTCGTCGTGGACGATGGAGACTACTGGCTCGAGAAGGTCCTGACGAAGGGATTCGTCGCGACCACCGAGGCGGGGACGCCGGCGGCGCTCCCGACGGCGCGCGTCGTGACGCCCGAGCCGAACCGCGGGGTCGCCGTCGGCGACCCGATTCCCGACTTCGCTCTGACCGACCAGACGGGCCGCACCCTGCGTCTCTCGGAGCTGCGCGGCGAGCCCGTCGCCGTCACGTTCATCTACACGCGTTGCCCGATCGCGACCGCGTGCCCGCTGACGACGACCCGCTTCGCGAAGCTCGACTCGCTGCTCAAGGCCAAGGGCTTCGGAAAGCTGCTGACGATCACCGTCGAGCCGGAACGCGACACGCCGAAGGTGCTCGCGGAGTACGCGTCCCACCTCGGCGCGGACCCGGCGCGCTGGAAGTTCCTCACGGGCGAACCGAAGGCGGTGGCGGAGGTCGCGTCCCGCTTCGGCGTGATCTATTACCCCGACAAAGGCCAGATCGTTCACGCGCAGGCCGTCGCGGTCGTGGACCCCGCTGGGCGGCTTGCGACGATCTACTACGGCGACAACTGGGACGCGGAAGCGGTCTTCCGCGATCTCGAGAAAGCGAGGAAAGGGTGAAGCTCACGCGGCTCCTGCCGGCGCTCGTGTTCGGCGGCCTCGTTTCGTTCGGCGTCGTCCTCTACGCGACGGAGGACCATCCGTCCGCGCAATACAAGGAGTTCTGCGCGAAGTGCCACGGCGAGGACGGCAAGGGAGACACCCCGAAGGGCCGGCAGCTCATGGCCCAGGACTTCACCGACTCCGACTGGCAGGGCGAGCGGACCGACGCCGACATGATCCAGGTCGTGACCAAGGGGGGCGAGGACATGCCCCCGTTCGGCAAGAAGTTCACGAAGGAGCAGATCGAGAGCCTCGTGAAAAAAGACGTCCGCGGGTTCGGGAGCAAGAAGGGGAAGTGACCGCGAAGCGGTCATCCTGAGCCCGTCGTCTTCGCTCAGGGCAGGCTCCGCGAAGGATCTCTACCGCTGATCAGGGGCGGAACGGCAGCGTGCGGGTGGGCCGCGGACTCTGGCCACCGCGGACACCCAGCGCGTGCGCGGGAATCGCCCACAGCTCGGTTCCGCTGACGTCGTCGTCCGCGCTGAAGAAAACCTTCGAGGCGGTGCGGGTGAACCCCGCCGGTCGCGAGGAGACGGGTCCCGGGGCGATGTCCTGAACCATCCAGGT
>DASRPJ010000072.1:0-8732 GCA_035646435.1 Thermoanaerobaculia bacterium
GTCTCCGGCTTCTCGAGGGCGTCGCCGAAGAGCCGGGCAACGTCGTAGACGGAGACGGGCTGGAACCGGGTTTCGCCTTTGCCGATGACCGGGATGAAGAGCGGGTTGTGCTTCACGATCGGCGCGAGCAGCGAGACGAAACCGTCGCCGGGACCGAAGACGATCGACGGCCGGAAGACCGTCCAGTCGAGGCCCGACTCGCGCACCGCCTTCTCGCCCGCGGCCTTCGTCCGGCCGTACTCGGAGGGCGCGTCCTCGGACGCTCCCATCGCGCTCATGTGGAGGAGGCGGCGGACGTTCGATTCGCGCGCGGCGGCGACGACGTTTTCCGCGCCGACCCGGTGGGCGAGGTCGAACGTGAGCCCCCCCTTCTCGTGGATGATGCCGACGAGGTGGATGACCGCGTCCCGGCCGGCGAAGGCGGAGACGAGCGACGGCGGGTAGAGGACGTCCCCGCGAATCCGCTCGACGGGCCGGTTGAACCGGTTCCGCGCGGCTTCCGGGTATCGCGCCAGAACGGCCACTGAGTGTCCGCGGCGCAGGAGCGCGTTCACGAGATGGGTTCCGACGAAACCGGTGCCGCCGGTGACGAGGATTCTCAATTTGCCTCCGCAGCCAAAAGCTATCAGTTCCTACGGATACCCGAACAGGTCGCTCGCGATCGCTTCGCCGCTTTCGACGCGCTCGCGCACGAGGCGCCGCGCTTCACCGAGCCGCGCGAGATCGTGCACGGGGTCCGCGATCCGGAGCGCGGGCAGGCCCGATTGCCTCGTGCCGAGGAGGTCGCCCGGTCCGCGCGCCTCCAGGTCCTTCTCGGCGATGACGAAACCGTCCGTCGTCTTCTCGAGCACCTCGAGCCTTCCGCGCGCGTCGGGCGTCGCGTTCGCGCCGACGACGAGGGCGCACCACGACGGCCTTCGCGAGCGCCCGACCCGGCCCCGAAGCTGGTGGAGCTGCGCGAGGCCGAAGCTCTCGGCGTTCTCAATGACCATGAAGGTCGCCTCCGGGACGTCGACTCCCACCTCGACGACGGTCGTCGAGACGAGGATCCCGATCCGTCCGGCCGCGAAGTCCTCCAGGACCCGCGACCTCTCGCGCGGAGGGAGTCTTCCGTGAAGGACGCCGACCCGCGCCGCCGGCGCGAAGGCCGCCACCCGGGCCGCGGTCTCCCGAGTGGCGGCGACGTCGCGATCTCCCTCGTCGATCGCGGGTACGATGACGTACACCCTCTCGCCGGCGGCGACGCGCTCCGCCGCGAAGCGGTAGATGCGCTCGCGCGCCCCCTCTTCGCGCACGCGGGTCGCGACTGCGCCGCGGCCGGGCGGCTTCTCGTCGAGGACGGAGACGTCGAGCTCGCCGTAGATCGCCCACGCGAGCGACCTCGGGATCGGAGTGGCCGTCATCACGAGAACGTGCGGCGACTCCCCTTTGCGGAACAGCCGGGCGCGGTGCCCGACGCCGAAGCGGTGCTGCTCGTCCACGACGACGAGCCCGAGCCGGCGGAAGCGCACGGGCGCCTCGACGAGAGCGTGCGTTCCCACGAGGACGTCCACCGCGCCGGCTTCGAGAGCGGCGAGGAGCGACTTGCGGGCGGCGCCCCGGACGCGACCCGTCAGGAGAGCGAGGCGCACGCCCGCCCCTCCGAGGAGGCGCGCGAGCGTCTCGGCGTGCTGCTCGGCGAGCACCTCGGTCGGAGCCATGAGGGCGCCCTGCGATCGGTTGCGCGCGGCGAGGAGCAGAGCGAGCGCGGCGACGACGGTCTTTCCGCTGCCCACGTCCCCCTGGAGCAGACGCGCCATGGCCCGCCCGGAGCCGAGATCCGCGGCGATCTCTCGCACCGCGCGGCGCTGCGCAGCCGTCAGGGCGAAAGGCAGGGCTTCTCTCGCGGCGCGCCGCAGGGGCTCGTCCGCGACGAGCTTCCTTCCCGGCCGCGCGTGGAGTCGGCGCCGCTTTTCCTCGATGCGGGCGGCGAGGACGAAGAGCTCTTCGTCGACGAGAACGCGCCGCGAGCTCTCCGCTTCCGATGCCGCCGCGGGAAAGTGGACGCCCTCGAGACCGCGGCGCAGCTCGGCAGCAGAAGCGCCGGCCGCCGCGAAGTCGCCGGCGAGTCCGTCGAGGGTCTTGCGAACGAGCGTCCTCCAGCGCCGCGACGGCACGTCCGCGACCCGGTGATAGATCGGCACGACGCGGCCCGAGTGGAGCGGGTCGCTTTCCTCTCCCGGTTCGAAGAACTCCGTCTCCGGGTTCTCGATGCGCATCTCACCGCGCGGGCCCGCGACGGGCGTCCCGTAGATCGCCGCGGTCCGGCCGGATTCGAGCGCCTGCCGGAACGTGGGATAGCGGTTGTGCCACACGACGCGGACGGCTCCCGAGCCGTCGTCCGCAAGCGCTTCCACCTTGAGCGTGCCCCGCCGCATCCGGACCGCCTTGACCGACGCGAACCGCACGAGGAGGGTCGCCGGCTGGCCCCAGGCGAGGTCGGATGCGCGGGCATAGCGGCTCCGGTCCTCGTACCGAAACGGCAGCGCGAGCAGAAAGTCCCCGATCGTGGCGAGGCCCTTTTCGAGGAGCCGGGCGGCCAGGGCGGATCCGACTCCGGGGATCCTCGACACGGAATCGCGAGGGGTGAGGAGGGACGGGACGCGGTGCGGCGATGCCGGCGGATCGGGTCGGATCAGTTCGGCCCGACTCCGGCGGTCCCGGTCTGAAGCGTCAGGTTCACGAGCCCGAACGAGAGCTCGTCACCGCCCGACACCGGGACCGGAGTTCCGGTCGCGATGCGGGAGCCGTTGACGAACGTCCCGTTCAGGACCCCGATCTCCTCCATGACGTAGAGCTTCTCGCCCAGCGGATAGATCCGCGCGTGCCGCCGCGACGTCGAACGCTGGGGGTCGAGCGGCGAGAGGTCGACGTCGGGTGTGATCCCCGTGACCGGATCGCCGCGGCCGATCAGGGTATCCCCCTCCGGGTGGAGGAAGAACTCCTGCTTGCCCTCCGATGCGACGAGACGGAAGGCGTTCGGCTGCGGAGCGGGGCGCTGCTCGGCGGGGTTCCCTTCCTCGACTACGCGCCGGCCGAGCGCCTCCTCGAGCATCGCCGTTACCTCGCGGAGGCGCCGGGAGAGCTTGCGCATCATCCGCACGGCGATCTCGGTGTTGCTCTTCAGCATCGCGTCGAACGTCGCGCCGTTGATGCGGACGAGCTCCACGTCCGTCTTGGCGCGCGCGGAAGCGTTGCGCGGAAGGTCTTCGAGCACCGTCATCTCGCCGAAGAAATCGCCCTTCTCGAGCGTCGCGAGCACCCGCGTCTCGCGGCCGATCTCCTTCAAGAGCTCCACGGTGCCCGACTGGATGATGTACATCTCGGTGCCGATCTCGCCTTCGGAGAAGATGATGTCGCCCATCGGATGGGAGACGAGGTAGCGCTCGAAGGGGCTCTTCGGCGCGGCCGGACCGGCTCGGAAGACGGTCTTCATGGGCGGATTACGCGACTCCCGCTTCCAGGAACCGGACGGTGCCGCGATCGGCGTCGAGGCGGACCTTCGCGCCGAGGGGGATCGTTCGCGTATCGGGAGAGTGTCCCGCGGGAAAACCCATCAGCACGGGAAAAGGGGAAGCTTCGAACCGTTCGGCGAGCCACGCGCGAACCGCGGCGGGCGACTCCGTGCCCGCGCGCCCCGGCGCGATCGTCCCGATCAGCATGGCCTCCAGCCGATCGAATGTACCGGAGCGTTCCAGCTGGGTCAACATGCGGTCGAGGCGATAGATCTCCTCGCCGACGTCCTCCCAGAAGAAGACGCTCCCGGCTCCCTGGACGGCGTCGGGCGTCCCGCAGAGGGACGCGACGAGGGAGAGGCATCCCCCGACGAGCGGCCCCTCCCCGACGCCCGGGGCGAGCCGGTCGGACGGGGAGAGCTCGACCTCCCGGTCGCCGTTTCCGGCGAGCACCGCTTCCCAATCGAGATCCGCGCCGTCGGCCATCTGCACGGCGACCATGGGCCCGTAGAACGTGACGAGGGGGACGCGTCCCGAAGCGAAGGCGAAGAGCGCCGTCAGGTCGGAGCCGCCGAGGTGGATCTTCGGATGCGCGCGGAGCAGGTCGGAGTCGAGGAGCGGCAGGGTTCGCGCGGCGCCATACCCTCCGCGGGCGAAGAAGACCGCGTCCACGGCGGGATCGGTCAGGAGCTCGCGATATCCGGCGGCGCGCTCGGCGTCCGTGCCCGCCAGGAAGCCCTCTCGCCGGCGCAGGTTGGACGCCTCGACGACGCGATAGCCCTTCGCGCGCAGGCTCTCGAGACCGGCCTCGAGCCGCGCCGGCCGGACGGGCCCGGAGATCGCGGCGACCCCGACCGTTGCCCCCGGCTCGAGCCGGGGCGGCTTGATCAAGAAAAAAAACCCGAGCGGGCCGGTAAGCCGAATTCTGTTCCCCGGTTGCCCGGGCCCGTGATCATTCCTCTCGTCCCGGGGTCTCCCCCGGGCTCAAGCAGCCGACCCGGAGACGGCCCGCCCGAAGGCGGGATGGGACTGGCGCCCACCGTCCCCCTATTTGGCCTTGCTCCGCATGGGGTTTACCGTGCCCCCGCCGTTGCCGGCGGGGCGGTGCGCTCTTACCGCACCGTTTCACCCTTGCCGTCCCGAAGCGTGAGCCGCAGGAGGGCGGTTTGTTTTCTGTGGCACTTTCCTTCGCGTCGCCGCGACCGGGCATTACCCGGCATGCCGCCAGTTCGGAGTTCGGACTTTCCTCCCCGATTTCTCGGGGCGATCACGTGGCCCGCTCGGACCGCTGATTCTAGCATGGTTTCGGCGCGCCCGGCTCACCCGTCCCGGTTCTTCTCGTCCTCGAAAAACCGGGTCCACTCCTCCACGTCGACGCGCGGCTCGTCGGAGGCGCCGCCCCTCTTCGCGGCTCTCTCCGAGCCGAAGCGCGACCAGAACTCGTCGGGCGAGAGAACGCGTGCGCCGGCATCGCGGGAGCGTCGCGCGAGCTCGCGGTCGGCGGTCACGACCGTTTCCTCGCGCGGGGCCCGCGCCCGCGCGAGCTCGCGGACGATGGCGTCGTCGGCCGTCACCGTGCCGGAGAAGCGAACCGAGAGGCTTCCGAGGGATACGGTCTCTCCCGAGCCGTCGAAGAACACGAGGACCCGGGCGCGCGTCCGCCTCAGGCGGTCCGAGAGCTCCCGGATCAGGTCGGACCGGACCCCGGCGGAAGCCTTGCCCCTCCCCGCCCGCCCGATGAGGTTGTTGCCGTCGACGAGGTAGGGCATCGCCGGCGCTAACCGTCGGCGGGCTCGGGGGGTGGACGTCGCCTCGGGTGCTGGAGCCGGAAGAAGAGGACTCGCAACGCCCGGCGCACGCGCGCGTGGTGCGTGAGAAGCACGAGCACGAGCCCGGTCAGGAAGAGGGCGGTGACCCAGGGAACGAAGAAGACGAGCGTCGCGAGAACGACGGCGATCACGTCCTCCGCGAGAGAGAGCGCGAACTGCGTCCATCCGCGGGTGGCCGCCGTCGACTCCAGCCGCGTCGTCGACTTCGCCACGTGGGCCGCGAGCGTCGCCGCCGCGCCCGCCAGGCCGATTCCGATCCGCTCGAGCATCGAGGTATCCGACACCGCCGCGAGCGCGAGGAGAGCGCCGATGACCGGACGGAGAAGCGTGTTGCCGAGCTCCCACAGGCGGTCGAGCATCGGGATCTTGTCGATCACGAACTCCGCGAGGAAAAGGACGAGGGCAAAGCCGAAGACGGTCTGGCTCCCGAGGAGCGCGGCAAAGGGACCGGGGAACTCCTGAGGGAGGAAGAGGTACAGACCGTGGAACAGGATGAGGACGGCCCACGCGTTGAAGCCCGCCGCCGCGGCGAGCCCCAACCCGGTCAGGAGCGCCGTCATCCTGCCCGCCTCACTCCCGCTTCCTCAGGATCCGGCGGAAGAGGCCCGCGCGCGGCAGCGCACCGGTCTCCCGGCGCTTCCCCGCTCCCGATCCGCAGATCTCGTCGAAGACCGCGGTGCTCTCCGGCCCGGGGTCGGCCTCGCTGGCCCGGCGCGCGTACATCTCGGCGTCGGACTGCCGGCCGTGGGCGGCGAGGGCGCGGGCGGTCGCCCGCAGGAAGTCGCCCCGCGACGGAGCGAGCCGCGTCGCTTCGCGCATGTTGTCGAGCCCGCGGGCGATCCACTTCTCGTTCTTGAGCTCGACCTCGCCGAGACGGAACCGGTATTCCGCCTTGTCCGGCGCGAACCGCACGGCTTCGCGGAGGAGCTCGACCGCGGAGAAGAAGTCCTTCTCCTCGATCAGCTGCACTGCCCGGTCGAAGTTGTTCTCCGCGAGCTGCCGCTGCGCCTTCGGGTCGGCGGCCGCGTCCTCGGAGAAGACGACCGCCGGCGCGTCGTCGAGGGTGCGGTCGTACTCGGCTCGCGCGGCCGGGTCCGCGAGGGTGTCGTGCGCGACCTTGAGGCGATCGAAAACGGCGGAGAGCTCCCGTTCTAGTCCGACCAGGTCCGGGCGATGCGCGAGGTCCGGATGAAAGAGGCGGCTGCGCTCGAAGTAGGCGCGCCGGATGTCGGCCGCGGACGCATCCCGGGAAACGGCGAGGAGGTCGTAGTGCGAGAGCCAGTCGATTCGACGCCACGTCGAGTGCACGAGCCCGGCGTGCTCCGGCGACGGAGCGGCAGGCTCGCTGGCGACCTCGACGTTGATCGTCGCCGGAGTGCCCTGCGTCTCCCGGCGAGGGCTCCGACCGGTCTTCCACTCGATGAGCCCGCAGGAGAGGAGCGCATAGACGACCTTGGAAGCCACCGACCTCGTGCCGCCGGCGATCGACAGGAGCGAGTCGACCTCGAGGACGCCGTCAATCCGAGAGAGCACGTAGGCCTCCTGGGGCGTCAAGGGAAGGTACTGGTATCGCGACATCGGGTCGCGCGCCAGGCGTAGGACCCGGTGGCCGTCTCCGAGCCGCTCGCGAAAGACCGGGGTTTCCGGAAGGCGACGGATCCCCTCGACGATGATCGCGGCCGTCGAGAGCGAGAGGGCGATGTCCGGATCGAGCACCTCCGTCGAGGCCTCGAACGCGTACTCGCCCGAATCCCACTGGAAGGCGGAGAACACGATCTCCTCCACGAGGCGCTTCATCTCGGTATCGATGACCGCCCTGGGAAGGAGCCCTTCGCGCACGAGGGTCTTTCCGAGCCTCGATCCGGACTGGCGCACGATCTGCTGGAGCGCCCACGAGAGGTCCTCCTCGGTGATCCGGCCGCGGCGCTTCAGGAAGGACCCGATGCGCTGGGCCTCCCGCGACGACGTCGCCGTGCGGAGCTCCCCTTTCTCGAAAAAGAGCCGGCGCTCTTCGTCCTCACGGGAGAGGGTGAGCGTTCCCTTTCGCTGTTCGAGAAAAATGCGGCTGAGGATCTCCGGCAGCGGGACTTTTTCGAGCCGGCCCCGAAAGGCCGGTTCGGGCCGGGCGCTGGTTGGGAACTGCTTGTCCACCGGGATCGAGGTCTCCCTGTTCGGTCGGGCTAGCGTAGCAGAGCCTCGCTCGTCGAGACGACGACGGGTCGGTTGGTCGGGGTGAAGAAGAACGGAGGCACCGTGCTCATGGCCGCCCGCGCCTCCTCCAGGCTGCCGTAGCGCCCCCAGAAGACCCGGAAGCAGGTTCGACCCCGGTGCGACGCCGTCATCAGCCACATCGCGCCCTCGCGGTCGAAGACCCAGGCCTCCTCGAGGGACGGCAGCTCGCAGACGAGCTCGAGCTGGATCGAGAAGCGCCGCCGGGGTTCCAGGACGAGCCGGCGGCGGTCCCGGTCCGCGAGCGCGAGCCACGATTCCCGGCTGCGGGCCGTTGCCGAATCGACCGGCGTCCCCCTCGACGTCGAGGGCGTCGGCCTCGATACCGGCGGCGTCGGTCTCGGAAGGGACGGCGTCGGTCGCGGCGCGACCGACGTCGGCAGCGGAGAGGGCAAAACGACGGCGGTCGCGGTCGGAGCAAAAGTGGGGGCGGCCGTCGGGATCGCGGCGACGCCGGTCGGAAGGGCCGGGAACGCGGGGGCCGCCGTCGGGAGGGGTTCCGCCGTCGCGGGCGGCGGACCGGCGGGGGTTGCGGCGGCGATCCCCGCTCCCCCCGACGGCGCGCGCGATCGGAGAAGGAGGATCGCGCCGACCGCCGCCGCGAGAAGCAGCGGAAGCCAGAGGGGCGAGAGGCCGCTCCGGCGCGAGGCGCCGAAGTCGGGCGCATCGACGACCTCGAGCGGCCGATCGAGCGGCTCGGCCGGAGTCCCCTCCCAGTATTCGATGGCCGGAGTCTCCTTCGGGGCCGGTGCGGGGGGCATTTCCAGGAGCTCCAGGTCGTCGTCCGCCTCCGGGAGCTCGGGCGCGGGCGCGTCCGTGGGCGGCGGGAGGAGCTCTTCCCGCGCGAAGTCCGGCTCGGGCTCCGCGGCCGGTGGGAGCTCGGGTTCCGGCTCCGGTTCGGGCTCGGGTTCCGGCGGCGCCTCGGGCTCGGGCTCCGGCGGCGGTTCCGGCGTGGGCGCGACGGGAACGGGGTCCGGTTTCCGCGGAGCTTCCAGCGCGTACTCTGGGCGGACGAGGCCGAGGGTGGCGAGCGCGGCGAGCAGCTTCTCGACGGAGAAGGGGTCGGGCGGAGTGCGGCTGGAAATCTCGGCGGCGGTGGCTTTCCCGTCGATCGCTTCGGCGACCAGGAGCGCGTCCGGTGTCAGACCGAGGCTCGAGAACTTCTCGTCGAAGTCCGGGG
>DASRPJ010000073.1:0-7552 GCA_035646435.1 Thermoanaerobaculia bacterium
TGGGTGGGCGACCGCGGATGTGCTATCTGTCACACCGCCCGTTTCCCGGCTGGAACGCAGAATGCATGCAGAGTCGCAGATGCCACGGAGGGGAAAAAATGAGAAGGCGCGCTTGCACGGGTCTTGTTTCGGCGCTCATTCTGTCCTTCTGCTCCTTACCGGGAGTCGCCGAGACCCTCGTCCCGACGATCTCCGGCAATGAGCTGACGGCCCGGATCGAGCTTCCCGGCGGCCTCACGGCCGACCTCACCATCACTTTCGAGAACGTCGTGGGGCTCAACCCCGGGTCTCTCTCGATCTCCGCGACCGCGGTCAACCCGGGCGATCTGTCTATTCTGTCGAGGCTGCCGACGAACGGCGTTTCGATCCCGGCCGGTTTTCCGGTGGTCGTCCGCGTCGAGCCGTCGGCTTCGAGCGCCTTGTCGTTCGAGGGGGTCTACAAGCTCTCGATCTACACCGCCAACCTGACGCTCGCCCCGAACTCGCCGCTACGGCTGTACCGGGCCCCCGACGGCGGCGCGTTTGCGGAGATGACCGGCTTCCTTCAGGCGGGGAGCGTTCGCGCCGGCGGCTCGGGCCCGGGCTTCTCGGAGTTCGTGATCGCCGCCGACACGCGGACGATCGACTCGGTCATCGCGGGGAAGTTCGACGCCGCGCAGAGCCACCTCTCGGGGAGCTGGTCCTCGATCCAGCCCGCCGTCGCCGCCGACCTGCAGCAGAGGCTGAACCAGGCCCGCGCGGCATACGGCTCGGGCGCGCTCGCGGCGGCCATCGACGGCGTGTCGGGGTTTGCCGACGAAGTGAAGAAGCAGAGCGGTACTTCAATCCCGAACGTGTGGCGCGCGAACGGCGGGCCGGTGAACGTGGCCGGTCTCCTTCGCTCCGCCGCGGACACGCTGAAGTTCAGTCTCGCCTTCAAGTCGAACCTGGCGCCCTAAGAGCCCCCCCTCCCCGGGCTCCCTTGAGCCCGCCCTCACCGGGCGGGGAGTAGACTTTCGCGCGTGGCCGCGAAGCTGACGCTCTACCCGGCCCGGGGAGCGTCTCGCCACTTCATCCTGCGCGACGGGGACAGCCGGCAGGCGGGGCGCGATCCGGCCGTGAACGACTTCGTGCTCGACGATCCGCGCGTCTCCGCGCGGCACGCGAGGTTCGAGTGGACGGGGTCGGGCTGGACCCTCCACGACCTCGGAAGCAAGAACGGGACGTTTCTCGCGGGGCAGCCCGCCGAGGGAAGCGTCCTCGCCGACGAGGACTGGATCAGCCTCGGCGGGCTCCTGGCTCAGTTCGAGGTCGTCTCCGAGGCGGACCTCGCGGCCCTCGAGACGGAGAGGGCCCGTAGGCTCCAGACGTCGGTCGAAATGCAGGAGGAGATCCTCGGCGTCCGGGAGCCGAAGGCGCTCCTCGAGCGGCTGCTGCGGTCCGTCCTCTCGCTGACCGGCGCCGAACGGGGTCTCGTCCTCCTGATCGGCCCGGACGGCCGCTTGCAGGCCGAGGTCGCGGCGGGCTTCGCCCCCGCGGCGTCGGATGGGCGATTCGAGGGGAGCCTCGGAGCGGTCGAGCAGGTGCTCGCGACCGGCGAGTCCGTCGTCGTCTCGGACGCCGCGAACGACTCGTTCCTCGGCCAGCGACCGAGCGTCGTCGAACTCGGGATCGCGACCCTCGCCTGCGTGCCCCTCTCGTCGGAGGAGCGGCGCATCGGCCTCCTCTACGTCGACGGCCGCCGGCAGGGAGGAGTCTTCACGGACCTGGACGTCGAGATCCTGGAAGCGCTCGCCGGGAACGTCTCCGTCGTTCTCGCGAGCCTGCGAATCGACCGCGAGATACGCGAGATCCTGGACGGCGCCGGCGGAACCGCGGCGGACTCCTCCTTCTTCGCGGCGCTCGAGCGGCGGGTGACCGAGCTCGCGCGGAAGGATCCGCGAGACGTCGCGGCCGGAGCTACGCCCTCCGCATGAGGCCCCGCGACGCGTCTGACGCTCCCGTCGCGCCGACGGTGACGAGCGTCGACGTCACCCGGCGGTTCGCGACGGGCACCCTCGTCGCGAACCGGTACCGCGTGATCGGCGTGGCCGGCGTGGGGGGCATGGGCGTCGTCTATCGCGCCCGCGACGAGGAGCTCGGCGTCGACACCGCCCTGAAGGTCCTGCGGCCGGACTTGGGCGGCGACCCGTCCGTCGTCGAGCGGTTCCGCAGCGAGCTCCGCCTCGCGCGCGAGGTGACGCACAAGAACGTCGTGCGGATCCACGACATCGGGGAGCACGAGGGCCTGCGGTTCCTGACGATGCGCTACGTCGAGGGCCGCTCGCTGCGAGAGTTCCTCGAGCGCGAAGGCCGGATGCCGCCCGAGCGCGCGGTCTCGATCGCGCGCCAGGTCGCCTCCGCGCTCGAGGAAGCGCACCGCGCCGGTGTCGTACATCGGGATCTCAAGCCCGGAAACGTCCTCCTCGACGCCGAGGACAACGCCTTCGTGACGGACTTCGGCGTCGCGCGGTCGCTCGGCGGCGACGGGTTGACCCGCGCGGGGGCCGTCGTCGGGACCCCCGACTACCTCTCGCCCGAGCAGATCGCCGGCGAGCCGGTCGACGGCCGGACCGACCTCTACGCCCTCGGGATCCTCCTCTACGAGATGCTCACGGGGGAGCTGCCGTTCCGAGCGGGATCGCAGTCGGAGATGCTCGCCCAGCGCCTCGCCGGTCGCGCCCGCGACCTGTCGGACTCCGGCGTCGCGGCGCCGGGGTGGCTCCGGGCGGTCGTCCGCAGGCTCCTGGAGCGCAGCCCCGCGCGGCGCTACCCCGACGCGGGAGCTCTCGTCGCCGACCTCGACCACGCTCGCGCTTCTCGTGCGGGCATTTCGCGCCGCGCCGTCGCCATCGGGCTCGTGGTCGCCGCCGCGCTCGGCGCTGGCATCTGGGCGGCGATGCGCGGCCGCGCGGATCTCCCGGCGGGGTCCGCCCCGTCGGCTGCGGCCGTTGCCGCGGCGGCTCCCGTCGCCCGCGAGGCCGTCGCGATCCTCCCGCTCGCCGACGAGACGGCCGAGCCGGACCTCGCGTGGGCGGGCACGGGGATCGCGGAAATGCTCGCCGCGAATCTCTCAGAGACGGGAGAGCTGCGCATCGTCGACTCCCTGCGCGTGCTGCAAAACCTGCGGGACTTGAAGCTGCCGCCGGGCCGGTACGACGAGGCGGCGCTCGGCCAGCTCGCGGAGCTCTGGAACGTCGGCCGCCTCGTGACCGGAACCGTTCGGCGGGCGGGCCGGGAGCTGCGCGTGGATCTCAAGGTCTTCCGCGCCGGCCCGTCGGGACTCGAGAGCCGCCCGGTCTCGGCGCAGACCGCGGGTCCCGAGGGGATCTTCCGCCTCGTCGGCGATCTCGCCGGCCGCGTCCGGCAGGAGCTCGGGTTCTCGGCGAGCGCGGTCGCCGAAAAGCCCGCGCCCGAGACCGCGTCGGTGGAAGCCGCCCGCGCGTTCGAGGCGGGGCGCTCGCACCTGCTCGCGGGCGACGACGTGGAAGCCGCCCCCGAGTTCGAAAAGGCGATCGCGGCGGACCCGGCGTTCGCGGCCGCGCACGAGCGTCTCGCGGAGACCTACCAGTCTCTCGGGCGACACGAGAAGGCGGTGGCCGCCGCCGAGCGCGCCGTCGCGGCGATCGGCTCGAACGAGAGCCGTCTCGCGTACCGCGTGCGCGCCCGGGCGCACCTCCTCGGAGGCCGGCCCGCCGAGGCGGAGAAGCAGTTCCAGGAGCTCCTCGCCCGGTATCCCTTCGACGCGGAGCCGCGGCTCGACCTCGCCGCCGCGCAGGCCGCGCAGGGGCACAACGCGGAGGCGGTCGCGACGTTGAAGAAGGCGGCCGAGCTCGATCCCGGCGACCCGCGGGTGTGGTTCCAGCTCGGAAAGAACTCGATCCTCGCGGGAGACCCCGCGAGGGCGGCGAGCGACTACCTCGTCCGCGCCCTGACGCTCCACACCCGGCTCGGAAACGAGAAAGGAAAGGCGGACGTCCTGAACGCGACGGGCGTCGCGAACCAGCAGCTCGGCGAGTACGCGCGCGCGCTCGAGAGCTACACAGCCGCCGCGGAGGCGCGCGCGAAGCTCGGGGATGAACGGGGCGCCGCGTCGACGATGCGGAACCGCGCGATGGTGAACCTCGCGCTCGGGCGGACGGGCGACGCGGAGGCGGACCTCGCCCGCGCCCGGCGGCTGTTCGAGAAGATCGGAGACCGCGCCGGGCTCTCCGACGTCCTGAACGACTTCGGGCTGCTGCACGAGGGGCGCGGCGCCTACGCGCCGGCGCTCGCGGCCTACCAGGAGGCGCTGAAGATCCGGCGGGGCCTGGGAGACGAGCGGCTGCTCGCCCAGAGCTACGACAACGTCGGCTACATCTACTACCTTCAGGGCGAGTACGACAACGCGCTCGTCTACTGGAAACAGGCGCTCGACGGCCGGCGGGAGATCGGCGAGAAAAACGGGGTCGTCCTCTCCGTCCAGAACATGGGGTTCCTCCAGACGGCGCAGGGGAAGTGGGACGAGGCGTTGAAGTCGTTCGTCGAGGCGCTCGAGGACAGCCGCCGGATCGGGTTCAAGAACGCGGAGGCGATCTCGCTTGGAAACATCGCCACGCTGTCCGCGTACCGCGGCCGCTACGCCGCGGCGCTCGAGTCCTTCGAGGAGGCGCTCGCGGTCCTGCGACCGCTCGATCTGAAACCGGCGCTCGCGGAGTTCACGCTGAAGGAAGCAGCCGCGCGGCTCGAGCTGAACGACCTCGAAGGCGTGCGGACGCGGCTCGTCGCGGCGGAGGCCTGGCTGAAGGAGAGCGGAAACCGGGAGCAGTCCGCGGACCTCGAGACGCTGCGCGGCGAGTGGCACACGGCCCGGGGCGAGGCCGACCCGGCGCGCCGCGCGTTCACGCGGGCGATCTCGCTCGCTCGCGCGAGCGGCAGCCGCGCGGCGCTCCTGCAGGCGCGCACCGCGGGGGCGGCGGCGTCCGGCTCGCAGCCCGATCTCGCTCGCGCCCACTCCGAGGCGGAGTCCCTCGGGCACGCCCTCCTGACCCTTCGAGCGGCCGAAGCGCTCGCGCGGTCGGAGCTCGTCCGGCGCCGGTTCGACCGGGCCGAGACGATCGCGCGTAAGGCACTCGCGCTCGCGGCGGCGACGGGGTGGGACGCGGGCAAGTACCGGCTGCACGCCCTCCTCGGACGAGCGCTGGCGGCTCGGGGGGACGCGGCCGGCAGCGGGGACGCTTTCCGCCGCGCGGCGCAGGAGGTCGCGAAGCTGCGGGAGAATGTCCCCGCCGCGATGCGTCCGTCGTTCGAATCGCTTCCCTCCATTCGCGAAGCGCTCGCCGGGGCGTCATGAGCGACCCGGTTGCCCCGTCGCCGGACCGCCTCGAGCGGATCGCCGAGCAGGTCGCGCGGATCACGTCGGAGAACTCCCGCCTGATCGAGCGCGTCGCGGAGTCGGAGCTGCGGTTCCGGCGGATCTCGCGCGGCGTCCTGCGCCTTCAGGAGGAGGAGCGCTCGCGCATCTCGCGGGACCTTCATGACGGGATCGGCCAGCTCCTGACCGCGCTCAAGATCCAGCTCGAGCTCCTCGAGGCCGAGGCCACGGGGATGAAGGGCGTCGCGTCGCGCATCGCGAGCGCCCGCGAGATCGCGGAGACGGCCCTCGCGGAAGTGCGCCAGCTCTCGCACGTCCTTCGGCCCCAGATGCTCGACGAGCTCGGCCTCGAGCCGACGCTCCGGTGGCTCGCGCGGACTTTCCAGAAACGGACGGGGATCGAGGTCGAGGTCGCGTTCGAAGGCGTCCCGCTCCGCGTCGAGCCGGACTTGGAGACGCTCGTCTACCGCGTCGTCCAGGAGGCCTTGACGAACGTGGCGCGCCACTCCGGCGCGAGCGCGGCGGCCGTCACGCTCTCGCGGGAGCCGTCGCGTCTCCTCGTTCGCATCGAGGACGCGGGCTGCGGCTTCGAGTCCGAAGCTCGCCGGTCGGCGGGCGAGGAGGAAGCGAGCTTCGGGGTGCGCGCGATGAAAGACCGCGTCGAGTTCATGAACGGGCGATTCACGATCCGCTCGGCGCCCGGGAAGGGGACCGTCGTACAGGCCGAGCTTCCGCTCCGGGACGAGGCGGAAGGAGGAACTTCTTGACGCGCATCCGGGTGCTGCTCGCCGACGACCACACGATCGTGCGGCAGGGGCTGGTGGGGATCCTGAAGGCGAGCGAGGACGTCGACGTCGTCGGCGAGGCGGCCGACGGGGCCGAGGCGGTCGAGAAGGCGGTGAAGCTGAAGCCCGACGTCGTCGTCCTCGACGTCAGCATGCCGCACTTGAACGGGATCGAGGCAGCGCGCCGGATCCGCGACGCGTTGCCCGCCACGCGGATCCTCGTCCTCACGATGCACGACGACGAGGAGTACGTGCTCCGGATGGTGCGGGCCGGCGCTTCCGGCTACCTTCTGAAGGACAGCGCCGCTTCCGAGCTGCTCGCCGGAATCCGCGCGCTGAAAGCGGGAAAGGTCTACTTCGGACCGCACGCGAGCCGCGCCCTCGCCGAGGCGTACCAGAGCGACCGGCCGCTGCCGGAGGATCCGTTCGAGCGGCTCACCGACCGGGAGCGCGAAGTGTTCCAGCTCGTCGTCGAAGGCAAGACGAACGTGCAGATCGCCGAGCTCCTGTTCATCAGCCCGAAGACGGTGGACAACCACCGCACCCGGATGATGGAGAAGCTCGGCATCCACGGCACGGCGGAGCTCGTCCGCTTCGCCGCGAAGCACAACCTTCTCAGTTGATCCGTCGCCGGGCGGCCGGAATGCTCCTGGCGGCGCTGCTCGTGGCGACCGGGTGCCAGCGCCGCCACGAAAGCGCCGCCACGGCGACGAAATCGCCGCCGGGCGCCGGATCCGAATCGCCGAGCGTCCTTCTCGTGACGCTCGACACGCTCCGCCCGGACTCGCTCGGCTGGGTCTCGGGGACAAACGCGACCCCGGCGCTCGACCGGCTCGCGTCGGATGGACTTCGCTTCCCCGCGGCGGTGGCCCCGACCCCCCTCACCTTCCCGTCGCACGCCGCGATGATGACCGGCGTTCTTCCGCGGCGACTCGGGCTCCGGGACAACGGCCAGACGCTCGGGTCGGAGCCGGAGACGCTCGCGGGCGTCCTCCGGGCGCGCGGCTATTCGACCGCGGCGTTCGTCAGCGGTTTCCCGCTTTCCCGGCCGTTCGGCCTCGACCGCGGCTTCGACGCTTACGACGACCGGTTCACGGCCGGCGCGGGCGAGAACCTGGAGCGCACTGCCCCCGAGACGACGAAGGCGGCTGTCGCGTGGCTCGCGTCGGCGCGCGCGCCGTGGTTCGTCTGGGTCCACTACTTCGATCCCCACTACCCATACGAGCCTCCCGCGGGTTTCGCGCGGCCGGGCGCCCGGGGCGCCTACGACGGAGAGGTCGCATTCGCCGACCGGTCGATCGGCGAGCTGCTCGCGGCCGCAGAGGCCGCGTCGGGCCGACCTCTGCTCACCGTTTTCGCCGGGGATCACGGCGAGAGCCTCGGAGAGCACGGCGAG
>DASRPJ010000074.1:0-2819 GCA_035646435.1 Thermoanaerobaculia bacterium
GTAGGCGGAGAGTGACTCGACGTAACGGCGCTGTCCCTCCGCGAAGATCGTGTCGAAGGCGAGAGAGGACTTCCCGGAGCCCGATACCCCGGTGATCACGACGAGCCGATTCCGCGGGATGTCGCAGTCGACGTTGCGCAGGTTGTGCTGCCGCGCGCCCCGGATGCGGAGAAAGTCCATGAGGTGGGCGATTCTACGGGTTCGCCGAGCGGCGCCCCGGGGCGGGAGTCGGCAGGAGCGCTTTCACCATCTGGAAGGCGTCCTGTCCCGGGCCGTAGTAGGCGGCAAGACGCCCGGCCTCCCGAAAAGCGAGCTTCCGGTAGAAGGCGATAGCTCCGGAGTTGCGCACGTCCACTTCCAGGACCGCGCGCTTCGCGCCGGCGGCGGCGGACCGCTCGAGGACCGACTCGATCAGCCGCCGGCCCAGTCCACGGCGCCGGAACGTCGGGTCGACATCCAGCGTCACGACGTGCGCGAGGGCGGAGGGTCGTGAGTAGGCGAGCGCGAAGCCGCAGAGAGTGTCACCGTCCTCCGCCACGACGCACACGGCGCGGGGCATCGCGAGGAAGCGCTGGAGATCGCGCTGCGAGTACGCGATGCCCGGCTCGAAACAGAGCTGGTCGAGGCGCCAGAGGCGATCGAGATCGCCCGGCCGCCCTTCCCGGAGGGTCGGTGGCCGGCGGTCCGAAGCGGAAGAGGTGGCCATCGAAGCCGCCTAGTCTAGACTCCGAGCCCGTGCCGGGCCACGTCGCCTCCATTCACGTCGCCGACGCGGCGAGCTCGCCCATGAAGACGGTCGAAGAGGTCCGCGCGGTGCCGGGCCGCGGGCTGGAGGGCGACCGGTATTTCCGGCGTTGCGGAACGTACTCCGGCAAGGAGGGAACGGGCCGGGAGCTCACGCTGATCGAAGTCGAGGCAATCGAGGCGCTCGGGAGAGACTACGGCGTCGCGCTCGACGCCGCGGAGACTCGCCGCAACGTCGCGACGCGCGGCGTGGCGCTCAACCACCTCGTCGGCCGCGTGTTCCGGGTCGGTTCGACGATCGCGAGAGGGATCCGGCTCTGCGAGCCCTGTTCGCACATGGAAACCCTCGCCGGCAAGCGCATCCGGTCCGGCCTCGTCCACCGGGGAGGTCTGCGCGCCGCGATCCTCTCGGACGGCTGGATTCGCGTGGGGGACCGGGTAGCGGAGGTCGAAGCGGTGGAGACGGCGCGCTAGCGGGACCGATCCCTCATCGCCCGGTCCGCTTCCCGCTTGAGCTCTCGGTCCCGGATCGCGTCGCGCTTGTCGTGGAGCTTCTTGCCGCGCACGAGAGCGATTTCCGCCTTCACCCGCGCGCCGCGGAAGTAGAGGGAGAGAGGCACGCAGGACACGCCGCGCGTCGCGACCATGCCGGCCCACTTGTGGATCTCCCGGCGGTGGAGGAGAAGCTTGCGCTCCCGCTCCGGAACGTGGTTCGACCAGGAGCCCGCGCCGTAGGGGGAGATGTGAGCGCCGAACAGGAAGGCCTCACCGGCGCGAAAGAGGACGTACGAATCCTTCAGCTGCGCGCGGCCGTCGCGGAGCGACTTGACCTCGGTGCCGGTCAGAACGAGGCCGGCCTCGGTGCGGTCCTCGACGAAGTAGTCGTGGAAGGCCTTCCGGTTCGAGGCGACGGGCTTGACCCCGTCGCGCGGCTTCGCGGTGGTCGCTTTCTTCAAGTCGTGTCTCCGCCGCCGATTATTGCCCGCCCCTCCCGGGGTCACCGGCGGAAAACACCGTCGCGCGGCAGCCACGCACCTGTCTCGCTCCGGCCACGGCGATCGGGCGCGACGAGCGACCAATTTCCTCCGTAAACTACTTCGACTCAGTCAGATGGAGGAAAAACGCAAAACCCGCCGGGGGCTGGCATCATCGGTGCGGTAGAGAGCCTCCGCGTGACCCGCTCTCAGACCACACTTCGCACGAAAGTCTCGATCGAGGGCGTCGGCCTGCACTCGGGCCACCCGGTTCGCGCGCGCTTCTGTCCCGCCCCCGCGGGGCAGGGAATCGTCTTCCTCCGCCTCGACCATCCCGAAACGCCGATTCCCGCCCGGATCGGCTCGGCGAGCACTTTCGACTTCGCAACGACCCTCGCCGCGGAAGGGGTTTCCGTCGGCACGGTCGAGCACGTGCTCTCCGCGGCTTTCGGTGAAGGGCTGGACAACTGCACGATCGAGCTCGACGGCCCCGAGGTCCCGATCCTGGACGGCTCGGCGCTCCCCTTCGTCCGCCTCTTCCACGCCGCCGGCTTCGAGCGACTCGACGCCCCCGTCTCGACGCTCGCCGTGTCGCGGCCGGTCGAAGTCGAGCGCGACGGCCGGTCCGTTTCCTTCCGGCCCGACGGGCCGGGGCTCACGATCACTTACGCCATCGACTTCCCGCACCCCGTCGTGGGCCGCCAGGAATTGACGGTCGCGATCCGACCCGACGAATACTCGACTCGAATCGCGCCTGCGCGGACGTTCGGCTTCGCGCGTGACGTCGAGGCGATGCGCGCGCGCGGGCTCGCCCGCGGCGGGAGCCTTCACAACGCCGTCGTCCTCGACGACGAAGGCGTCCTGTCCGGGCCGCTCCGCTTCCGCGACGAGTTCGTCCGTCACAAGATCCTCGACCTCGTGGGCGACCTCGCGCTTCTCGGGGCGACGCTCGACGGCCACATCTTCGCCCGCCGCGCCGGACACGCGATGCACATCGAGTTCGCGAAAGCGCTCTCGGCCGCCGCGGCGACGCCGGTCGAATCGGCGCCGGTCGAACGTCTCCCCGAGCGCGCCCGCCGCCGCGCCACCAGCGGAGGGTAG
>DASRPJ010000075.1:0-2718 GCA_035646435.1 Thermoanaerobaculia bacterium
GGAAACCGGCGCGGGAGAGGTGGTGGAGGCGGCGCAGCGTCTCCACGCGCCGCGCCACCCGTCGCCCCATCCGGTCGAGCGCCGCGGCCAGCCGGCCGAGCTCGTCCGGCGCCTTCGTGCCCTTTACGTGCACCGCGCGGCCGTCGCCGATGGCCTCGGCCGCTCGGAGAAGCTCGTGGACGGGCTCGGTGATCCGGCGGGAGACGAGCAGCACCGCCCCCAGGACGGCCGCGACGAGATATCCGAAGAGGAGGAGGACGTCGCGCCGCAGCCGCGCGTAGTTCTGGGGCTCGGAGGCGAGCCGCGCGGCGGACTCGAGCCGCGCGAGGGCGGCGGCGGAAAGGCCCTCGACGAAGACCCAGCCCGTCGTCGCGACGCGGGCGGCGGCGAGCCGGTTGCTTCCCTCCCGGTCCGTGGGGGAGCCGGAGGGTTTGCGGAGGAGCTGGCTCACCTGCCGCCGCTGCACCTCCGTCCACGGGTCGGCGGACCCCGCGGCTCTTCCGCGCGGCGGCGTGATCAAAGGCTGCCCGACGGAGTTCGTGAGGAGCCAGATGTCGCCGGGAATCTCGCCCTGCTCGAGGGCGTCGGCGACCATCCGGGAAGCATCGACGACGAAAGACAGCTCTCCCGCCAGGGCGCCGGACCCGTCGCGCACCGGCGCCGACAGCGTCACGACGCGGCCGCCGGCATACGAACGGATGTCGCTCCACCGCGTGGCCGCGTCGGCCGGGACGCGCGCGGCAACGGGCCACGGCGAGCCGTCCGGTTCGGGACTCGGACCGCCGAGGTCCCGCCAGGGCGCACGCCGTCCGACGCCCGACACGGTTCGCAGAGTGACCGACAGGACCCCGTCGTTTCGCTTCACGATCGCCGCCAGCGCCGGAGCGAGCGCTCCCGTCCGATGAAGGTCTCCAGCGGCGGTGGAGCTCGTGCCCGCGCGGGGCTCCTCGAGCCAGGCAACCGTTCCCCGGTCCGGGCGAGTCGTCCAGAGGCGCCCTCTCGGGTCCAGACCCACCGCCGGACTGCCCCAGTCGACCGGCGACCCCGAGGTGAGAGCGAGTCGCGCGGCGTCCGCGAGCCCGTTGATCGCGTCTTCCAGGGTCTGCGCGCGACGGTCGATCCACTGAGCCCGGAAGTGGGCATCCTGGGCCATGCGCCGCGCGACCCCGCCGATCCGCACCGCCGCGAGCTGGCGCGCCGAGAAGCGCTCGAGCTCCGACAGGCGGCGCTCGAGCAGGAACACGAAGGCGCCGCCCGGAATGCAGAACGCGAGAAAGAATCCGAGCAGGAGACGGGACGCGACGCTCGAGCGCGGGTCGAGCCGGCGCCAGAAGGCACTCACGACGCCGGAAGATCCGGGCGGGACGTCATTGGTTCGAGGATTGTCTATTTTAGCGCGATCGCGGCGGGAGGCCCCGTTCTCGCCCGAACGGGCGGCGGGCTACTCGTAGCGGAGCGCCTCGATCGGGTCGAGGCGGGAGGCCTTTCGGGCGGGATAGAAACCGAAGAAGACGCCGATCGCCGCCGAGAAACCGAACGCGAGAAGAATCGATTCGGGCGGGAGGGCGATGTTCCACTGCGCCTTCCACGCGAGCAGCTTCGACGCGCCGACCCCGAGGAGGATACCGATCCCGCCCCCCGCGATCGACAGCGTCAGTGCCTCGACGAGGAACTGCGTGAGGATGTCCTTGCCCTTCGCGCCGATCGCCATGCGGATTCCGATCTCCCGCGTCCGCTCGGTCACCGACACGAGCATGATGTTCATGATGCCGATGCCGCCGACGAGCAGCGAGATCGAGGCGGCGGAGGCGAGAAGAACGGAGAGCGTGCGGGAAGTCTCGTCGGCCGTCGCCGCGATCTCCTGCTGCGATCGGATCATGAAGTCCGCGTCCCCGCCGGGGGGGATCCGGTGGCGCTGCCTCAGGAGGGCGTCGATCTCGGACTGGGCCTGCGGAACCGCCTCTCGCGAGACGGCCGAGGCCATGAACATGTCGATCCGGTTGCGCCCCTTGAGCAGCCGCATGACGGTCGTATAGGGCGCGATGACCGTGTCGTCCTGGTCCTGGCCCTGCGTGTTCCCGCCCTTCGGCTCGAGGACCCCGATGACCCGGAACGGAAAGTTCTTGATCCGCACCGTCGCGCCGATCGGGTTCTGGTCGCCGAAGAGCGACGTCGCGACCGTCGAGCCGAGAACGACCACCTTGACGGCGGACCGCACCTCGCTGTCCCCGAAGAAGCTGCCGGCCGACGTGTTCCACGAACGGATGAACGGCCACTCGACGCCCACGCCCTGGACCTGCGTGCCCCAGTTCAGGTTGCCGTAGACGACCTGGCCGGCGGAGCGGGACATCGGAGACACGTAAGCGACCGAGGGAGCCTCCGCGCGGACCGCGGCGACATCGTCCTCGGTCAGCGTGGACTCGCCCGTGAAGATCCGGGCGCCCGACTGCGTCGCGACTCCCGGGAACACCATCAGGAAGTTCGTTCCGAGCGCGGAGATCTGCGACTGGATCGCCGCCTGAGACCCCTTCCCGACGCCGACCATCGCGATGACGCAGGCGACTCCGATGATGATCCCGAGCGCCGTCAGCGCGGAGCGCATTTTGTTCCGCGCGATCGCCTTCAAGCCGACTTTCAGGATGGTGAGGAACTTCATTTTCCCGCCCTTCCGTTCACCGCGGCCGCCCGGCGCTGCGACGAAGCCCGGTCTTCCACGAT
>DASRPJ010000076.1:0-13224 GCA_035646435.1 Thermoanaerobaculia bacterium
GACCTTGACGCCCGTCGCCGCGAGCGCGCGGCAGAACTCGGCGATCCCGGTCTTGTCGTGGACGGACACGAGGGCCCGCCGGACCGGCGTCACGGATCTCGGGAAGGGGATGGGCTCGGACACTCCGGAGGAATATAGCTCTCTTGAGGGGTCCTTCCGAGGAACCCCCTTTCGCTGTCATTCCGAGAGCGAGCCGACGAGGAATCCCCCGAAACGCAGGGGGTCCTTCGCGGAGTCTGTCCTCTTCGGAAGGAGCGCAGTCTAAAGGGACACAGATCCCTCGCGGAGCCTGTCCTGAGCGGAAGACGCGCAGTCAAAAGAGACACAGATCCCTCGCTTCGCTCGGGATGACAAGGGAGGGCGAAGGGCTCGGGATGACAAGCGAGGGCGAAGGGCTCAGGATGACAGCCAGGGCGAAGGGCTCAGGGTGACAGGCGCTGACGGGATCTCGGCCTGAGAATGAAGGGCATGCCCGACCTCGAAGTCGACGCGCGCGGTCTCCTCTGTCCGCTTCCGATCCTCCGGCTGGCACGAGCGATCCGGCGGACTCCCCCCGGAACGGTCGCGCTTCTTCTCGCGACGGACCCGGCCGCGGTCGTGGACGTCGAGGCGTTCTGCCGGGAAAGCGGGAACGTTCTACTCGGGACGGAGAAGGAGGGGGCGCTTTTCCGTTTCCGCGTCCGGAAGGGCGCAACCGGCCTTTAGAACAGCTTCAGGAGGATGACGTTGGCGACGAAGCCCTTGATGCCGTGGCTCACGACGGGGACGCCGACCTCGAAGCGCAGGAGCGAGTTCTGCCACGGTCCGTTCAACGAGCCGAGGAGCCCCGCGCCGGCGAAGTACGTGTTGTCGTAGCCGGAGCGCGGGTCGTTGGCGATCGCCTGGTCGAAGATCGCCTCGAACCGGATGATGTCCTGGATGTTCAGCCCGTAGGAGACGCTCGCGACGAGCGCGCTTTCCGTCTTCACGCTGCCGCTCTTGAAGCCGTGCAGGGGGGCGCCGGAGAAGGCGCCGAACTCGTACTTCGAGAACCGGTCGAGGTCGCTGCCGTCCAGGTAGATGAGCCCCACGTGGAGCTTCCGGAACCCGGAAAAGTAGTGGTCCTTCGACAGCGAGAGCTGGTACTTCAGGTAGTCGCCGTGGTCCGGGTCGAACTCCGTGGTCGCGGGGTTGCCCCACATTTCCCACTTCCGCCGCTTGTAGTAGCCGCCGATGGCGGTCGCGTTGAAGCCCTTGTAGTTGCCGACGAGCCGAAGCTCCGCGCCGTCGGTGAACGTGTCCACCGGCGTGATGAAGAGGGGCCCCGTGTCCGGATCGCGCTGGTAGTTGTCCCACCGCGTGAAGATGCCGAGCGACGTCTTGAGATACGGCCCGATCGGCCTTCCGACGTTCACCTGAAGCACCGCCGGCAGGTGCTTGATCTTCTCGTCGATGATCTCTTCGCCGCCGCGGTACGCCGCGTCCGAGAACGGAAACGCCACGGCGAACAGGTCGGCGCCGAGATCGAAGCGACCGCCGCCGAGGGAGGGGTCGGTGTAGTTCGTGGTGAGGAGGGCGCCACCGAAGAAGACGGAGAGCTGCTTGCCCTTTCCCCAGAGGTCGAAGTTGAAGTGCTGGATGCCGAGGAGAGGGATCGGGTAGTCGAGCGCGTCGTCGTAGAAGGCTCCGGCCAGGCCGAACGTGCTCTTCTTGGAGATCTTCTCCTCGACGACGCGCGCGCCGGGGGCGGCCGGATCCGGCACGAGGTACCGCATCCCTCTCTCGGTGTCGCGGATCATCTGGAGCTCCGAGGCGTACACCTCCGTTCGGCGCGCGGCGAAGTCGGGCGGGTCCACCTGGACGGAGGTCATCTTCACGTTGCGCTCGATCGCCGTGGTGCGGCCGGCGGTGGAGAAGACCTGCTGGCCCCGGATCTCGAGCGGGAGGAACACGTCCGGGCGCCCCGGCACCGGCCGGTAGATCTCGGTCTGCACGTTCGAGAGCGTTTCGCCCTTCAGGTTCAGCTGTACGGAGTCGCGCCGCAGCAGCGCGAACGTCTCGGCGTCGATCCAGACCGTCCCGCGATACACGGCCTGGTAGCCCACGGTCTCGCGGGGACTGAAGGAGATCTGGTAAGCGCGCCTTCCGTCGAGGTCGGTCGTTCCGACGAGCTCGTAGCGGTAGTCCTCGGACAGTCGGATGTCGAGCGGCAGCGTCGTCACTTTTTCCGGCTGCAGGATGGGGATCTTCGGCAGCGTCTTGCCCTTCCACTTGACGCCGTTCAGGTAGAAGTCCCTCCACACCCAGTCGGACGCCTTCCCGCGCTCGAAGAAGAACGGCCCGCGGATCGTGAGGTCGAACGTTTCGTTGACCTCGGCGACGCGGAAGCGGAGCGAGGCGTCCATCTCGGCGATGAAGGTCTGCGACTTTTCGCGCTGCCCGGCATCCCACGCGCGCTCCCGAGCGACGATCTCGTCGGCGGTGAGCCCGCGCTCGGCTCCCACGTCGACGGCGGTTCGGGAGTCGGGGCGCCGCGCGGGCTCGAGGACGACCGCGAGCGGGCCCCGCGCGAGGTCGAGATCCAACGTCTTCGCACCGCCGAGCTCGAAGTCGCGTTTCACGCCGGAGAGGAGGTTCTCGACCGAAGCCTTCGCGTAGGTTCCGCCCGAGAGCTCGATCGTCGCGCGCCCGGCCGGGTCCTCCGCGAGGAGGAGGATCGGGTTGAACTTCTTGCCCTCGAAGAACCGGAGGACCGGAAAACGGGTCCCATCCGCCCGCGTCGCGAGCGTCGGCGTCGGGTCGCGCGACACGTCCTCCGTCCAGTAGCGCTGGAGCCGCCGGAGGGCGTCCCAGTCCGCGTCGTCGACTTTCCGCTCCGGAATCGGGAAGACGCCGACGAGCGCCGGCAGCTCACCGCCCGGCCCGGTCGCGGACTGCAGGCCGGCGACCACCTGGCCGGGCGCCGTCAGCCCGGGATCGCGGAGCAGGAAGATCCAGCGCTCTTTCCCCTCGTCGGAAAAAACGGGAGGCAGGCGGCCGGCGAACGTCGATACCGCGTCGAAGTACGCGCCGAGGCCCTCTTCGAGGTCGAGAGAGAACGGCTCCCCGGGACCGCGGGAGAAGTCGAGCGCCACCCGCGCCTCCCGAGACGCCGCGCGAACGGCCGAAGAGAGCTGCTTGATCGCGTAGGGAAGGCGCGCCCGCCCCCGGTCGTCGGCGGCGTTGGAGAACTGCGTGAAGTCGAGCGCGACGCCGGCGACGCCCGGCATCCTCGCGAGGCGACCGACGTCGCGCAGCACGGCGTCCTCGGTTACGTCGCCGACCTCGTAGAGGACGATGCACCGCGCGACCGTCGCCGGTACTTCCTGGTCGGCGGTCAGCTGCACGATGCCGAGCGGGCCGTCCGCGGGACAGGCCTTGTCCGGGCGCTCCGCCGCGACCGTCAGGCGATCGGCGGCCGCCGCCGCAGAGGGAGCCGCGACCAAAAGAAAAGCGCCCGCGAGCACGCGGGCGCTCCCGTACCGTTGCCGACCTCTCATCGAAACCGGCAGAACGGTATCGCGGCCGGAGTTGTTCCCGCCGCGAGACTTAACGCCGCGCCTTCTCCTTTTCGCGAACGGGCTCCGGGGCCGGCCCCTCCGGCTTCTCCGCGGGCTCGCCGGCCGTCGCCGGCGCCAGCCCGAGCGACTTGCGCAGCTTCGTTTCGATCTCGGTGGCGAGCTCGGGGTTCTCCTTGAGGAACTGCTTGGCGTTCTCGCGGCCCTGTCCGATCCGCAGGTCCCCGTAGGAGAGCCACGCGCCCGACTTCTCGACGATCTTCGCCTCGATCCCGAGGTCGATGAGCTCGCCCGTCCGCGAGATCCCCTCGCCGTAGGTGATGTCGAACTCCGCCTGCCGGAAGGGGGAGGCCACCTTGTTCTTGACGACCTTCACCTTCGTCCGCGACCCGACCACGACGTCGCCGTCCTTGAGCGACGCGATGCGGCGGATGTCGATGCGGATGGACGAATAGAACTTGAGGGCTCGGCCTCCCGTCGTCGTCTCGGGGTTGCCGAACATGACGCCGATCTTTTCCCGGATCTGGTTGATGAAGATGAGGCTCGTGCGCGACTTCGAGACGATCGCGGTCAGCTTGCGGAGCGCCTGCGACATGAGCCGCGCCTGGAGGCCCATCTGGGCCTCGCCCATTTCCCCCTCGATCTCCGCCTTCGGCACGAGAGCGGCGACGGAGTCGACGACGATGACGTCCATCGCCCCCGACCGGATGAGCATCTCCGCGATCTCGAGGGCCTGCTCGCCGTTGTCCGGCTGGGAGACCAGGAGGTTGTCCGTGTCGACGCCGAGCTTCTTCGCGTAGTCGGCGTCGAGCGCGTGCTCGGCGTCGATGAACCCCGCGAGGCCTCCGGTCTTCTGCGCCTGCGCGATGATCTGGAGCGAGAGGGTCGTTTTCCCGGAAGACTCCGGGCCGAAGATCTCGATGACGCGCCCGCGCGGGATGCCGCCGATCCCGAGCGCCGCGTCGACCGCGAGCGATCCGGTCGGGATGACCGCGACGGGCACTTCGGGCCGATCGCCCAGCCGCATGACGGACCCCTTGCCGAACTGCCGCTCGATCTGCGTGAGCGCCGTCTCGACGGCGCGCCACTTCTCGTTCGCTTTGACGGTGGACATGTGTTTCCCTTCTTCCGAGAGCTCCGCTCGCCGCGAGAATTGGGCGATTATAGACTCCGGAATCACGCGGACCGCGCCACGATCCTCGGCCCGCGAACCTTCCACTCGAACGCCCTTCACGCCCATGAAAAACACCTCGACCGCGGCTTCACCCGACGTTCGCCGCGCGTTTCGCGAGAGCCCGCTCGCGACGGTCCTCGCCACCGGCTTCGGCTCGGGCTTCGCTCCGATTGCGCCCGGGACCGCCGGCTCGGCCGTCGCGCTTGCCGCGGCCTGGCTCTTCGCGCGCGCCGTCTCTCCTTCTCCTCACATGACCAGTGTTGTCGCGGCGGTCGGACTCTTGATGTCCGGGCTCGCGATCGCCCTTCTCGCCGTGCCCGTCGTCGGGCGAGCCGCCGCCGCGATGGGTCGCGAGGACCCCGGGTGCATCGTCCTCGACGAGTTCGCCGGACAGCTCCTCGCCTCCGCCGTCGTGCCAATCTTCGCCTACCCGACCCCGGGCGCGGCCGCCGCGGCGTGGCTCGTCTCCTTTTTGGCGTTCCGGCTCTTCGACGTGTGGAAGCCGGGCCCGATCCGCGGGTGGCAGGCGCTGCCGGGAGGGTGGGGCATCGTCGTGGACGACGTCGCCGCCGGCGTGCTCGCCGCGGGGGTCACTTCCGCCGTCGCGGCGGTTATCTCGAGCCGGCCCGCGTGACGCCCGAGGTGTCCGAGAGCGACGCGACGGTGCTCCCGGACGAGCCTCTGTCCCGTCACACGACGCTCCGCATCGGCGGGCCCGCCCGCTGGTACTGCCGCGTGAAGACGGAGGAGGGGCTCTCGCGGGTCCTCGCGGCCGCGCGGGAGAGCGGGGAGCCGCTCGCGCTCCTCGGCATGGGGTCGAACGTCCTCGCCGCGGACGAGGGCTTCCCCGGCTGGGTCGTGCGGCTCGAAGGCGACTTCCTGCGGGTCGCGATCGAGGGCGACCGGTTGACGGCGGGCGGCGGGGCGGTCCTGGGCGGCGCGTGCGCGGCGGCGGCCCGCGCGGGGCTGTCCGGCCTGGAGTCGATCACCGGCATTCCGTCGTCGATCGGGGGAGCGGTGAGGATCAACGCCGGCGCGTACGGCGGCGAGATCTTCGAAGTCCTGGAAACGGTGCGGCTCGTCGCGCGCGACGGCGCGCGTCGCGAAGCCGCGGCTTGCGAGATCCCGCACGGCTACCGCTGGACCGCGCTCTGCGACACGGGCGAGATCGTGAGCGAGGCCACTCTCCGGCTCCGGCCCGCCTCGCGGGAAGAGATCGCGGAGCGCACGCGCGCCGTCTCCGAGAAACGGCGGGGCGCGCTCCCCGGAGAGCCGAACGCCGGGAGCATCTTCAAGAACCCGCCGGGCGACTACGCGGGACGGCTCGTCGAAGCGTGCAACCTCAAGGGGACGCGCGCCGGCGACGCCGAGATCTCGACGCGGCACGCGAACGTCATCGTCAACCTCGGGCACGCCCGCGCCGAGGACGTTCTCTCTCTCATGCGCACGATGCGCGACTCGGTCCGCGAGAAGTTCGGCGTTACCCTGTCTCCCGAAGTGGAGTTCCTCGGGTTGAAGTGGCAATGAGCGAGCCGATGAACGTCCTGCTGCTCGCGGGCGGCGGGGGGACGCGGTTGTGGCCCCTGTCGACCGAGGCCCGGCCGAAGCAGTTCCTCCCGCTCGTCTCCGAGCGAAGCCTTCTCGCCGAGACGTGGGATCGCGTCCGGCCCCTCTCCGAGTCGATTTTCGTGGCCGCCGCGGAGACCCACGCCGAACTCGTGCGGGCGGAGCTGCCGGCGCTGCCCGTCGAGCGGATCTTCCGGGAGCCTGCCCGCCGGAACTCGGCGCCGCCGATCATCCGGGCGGCGCTCGACTTCGAGCGCGACGGAGACGCCGTCACCGTCGTCCTGCCGTCGGACCACTCGGTCGCCGACCCGGAGGCGTTTCGGGGCGCGATCCGGCTCGCCGTCCGGGCTTCCAGCGCCTCTCCGGTCGTCGTTCTCGCCGTCTCCCCGGGGCGGCCCGAGAGCGACTTCGGTTACATTGAAGTCGGCGATGGAGAAGCTTCCAAGGGTTACGAGGTCCTCCGCTTCACGGAGAAACCGCACCCCGCGGAGGCTCAGTCGTTCCTCGAGTCGGGCCGGCACTACTGGAACGCGGGCATGTTCGTCTTCCGCCCGTCGCGGTTCCTCGCCGAAGCCCGCCGGGTGGCGGCCGACCTGGTGACGGCGGTCGAGCACTACCGGGAACGCCTCCCCGACGACCCGGAGGGAGCGCGCGCCGCGTGGGAGTCCCTGCCGACGATTTCGATCGACTACGCCGTGATGGAGAAGGCGCGCGGCGTCCGCGCCGTGCCGCTGCGCGCCGGTTGGAACGACGTGGGGACGTGGAGGGCGGTCCGCGACCTGCGCGGCCCTTCCGACGAGTCGGGAAACCTCATTCTGTCCGCGAGACCCGTCGTGGCGCCCGGAGCTCGGGACACGGCAATCGTCGTCGGCCCCGAGGGCGTGCTCGTCCTCCCTTTCGATCGGGAGAGGGAGCTGCGCGGCGCGGTCGAGCGCCTGCGGCGGAAACCGGAGTGAGAGCGTGAGCGTCCTGACCGGCACGGACCTCGGCCGCCTGAAGGAGAACGTCGGCCGCGCCTACCGCGGCGACGGCCGCGCGATCGATCTCCTGTTGATCGCGCTCCTGTCGCGCGGCCACATCCTCATCGAGGACGTTCCCGGCGTCGGAAAGACGACGCTCGCCCGCGCCCTCGGGCGCAGCCTGTCTCTCGAGTTCCGCCGGATCCAGTTCACGAGCGACACCCTGCCGGCGGACGTGCTCGGCATCTCCGTCTTTCACGCGGCGAGCGACGCGTTCGAGTTCCACGCGGGACCGCTCTTCGCCAACATCGTGCTCGCCGACGAGATCAACCGCGCAACCCCGAAGACGCAGTCCGCGCTCCTCGAAGCGATGAACGAGGGCGCGGTGACGGTCGAGTCGGCGCGGCGCGAGCTGCCGCAGCCGTTCATGGTCGTCGCGACGCAGAACCCGGTGGAGTACCTCGGGACTTACCCGCTGCCGGAGTCGCAGATGGACCGCTTCTTCATGCGCCTCTCGCTCGGCTATCCCGGCGAGATCGAGGAGAAGGCGCTCCTGCGGCGCGGAGGCACGGAGCGCGAGCTCCTGTCTCTGCCCTCCGTTCTCGACCGACAGCAGGTTTTCGAGCTCCAGGACGCCGTCGAGAACGTGAAGGTGGCCGACAAGCTGCTCGACTACCTCCACCAGATCGTTCAGGCGACGCGGAAGTCCGGCGAGCTGCGCCTCCCGGTCTCGACGCGCGGCGCGCAGGCCGTGTACCGAGCCACGCAGGCGCACGCGCTCGTGCACGGGCGCGACTACGCGATTCCCGACGACGTGCAGGCGGTCGCCGAGCCCGTGCTGGCGCACCGGATCCTTTCTCTCTCCTCCGACGGCTTCGGTGCCGGCGGCCGGGAGCGGGAAGTGATCAAGCGCGTGCTGGCGCAGGTGCCGGTGCCCGTCTAGGATCCCGCATGACCCGCCTCATCCCGGACTGGGGCATCCGCGTCACCAACCTCGGCCTCGGCTACATCCTCATGTGCGTCGTCGTCGCCATCGCCGCGACGAACACGGGCAACAACGGCCTCTATCTCGTCCTGGCGGGCCTGCTCGCCGGCATGGTCATCTCGGGGATGTTGTCGCGCCGCAACGTGCGCGGCGTCCGGTGCGAGATCGAGACCATGGGTGAGATCGTCGCGACGCGGCCCGGGCTCCTCCGGGTGCGGCTCGTCAACGAGCTCCGCACCGGGACCGCCCAGGCGCTGTTCTTCCTCCACGGTTCATTGCCGGGACCGCTCTGGATCGATCCCCTGAAGCCGGGAGAGTCGCGAGACGTCCTCGTCGAGGCGACGTTCCCCCGGAGGGGAGTCTTCCGGGAGGCGGATGCCGGCCTGCTGTCGCGCTTCCCGATCGGGCTCTTCCGGAAGTACCGGCGCGCGAAGGTCTCGCGCGAAATCGTCGTGTTTCCAGTTCCTCAGACGAACGCGATTCCCGACGTTCCGCCCGAGGACTCGCGGGGGAGCCGCCCCCACGCCCATCGGCGCGGGGGAGGGGCGGACATCCGCACCCTGCGCGACTTCGTTCCGGGGGACGATCCGCGCGACCTCCACTGGAAACAGTCCGCGAGAATGCGCCGCTGGATCGTGCGCGAGCGGGAGGCCGAACGGGATCGCGCGGTCTTCCTCGTCGTCGACGCCGCGCTGCCGGACCCGACGGATCCGGCCGCGCTCGAGCGCCTGGAGGACGTCATCTCCCGGTGCGCCGGCCAGGCTCTCCTCCTCCTCGCGCGCGGCGCCGACGTGGGCCTCCAGGCGCGCGGCACGAAGGTGACTCCCCGGTCCGGGCGCCGCCAGCGCGCGCGGATCCTCGAAGCGCTCGCGAGGCTGGAGGCGATCCCGCTCGCGAACGCCCCCGCCTTCCCCCCGCTTCGGAGGGGAGACCACCGGGTGGTGATCTCGTGAAGTCCCCGCCGATGGCGGACGGGCTGCGGAGCGCATACGTGATGGTGCTCGGACCCCCGGCGCTCATCGCGCCGCTTCCGCTCTTCTGGACCCGTGGCGCCTCGCCGCTCGCGATCGCGCTCTACGAGCTGGCGCTCATCCTCCTCTTCCTGCGCGCGCGCGCCGGACGCCCGGTGCGTCTCTCCGACGCCGTCCTGAACGCCATCGGCCTCTCGTACTTTTTCTGGCTCGCCGTCGAGACCGCGATGTTGAAACCGGGGCTGCTCCGGTCGGTCTCGCACCTCCTCCTCTTCACGGCGATCGCGAAGCTCGCCTCGCTCAAGCGCCCGTCGGAGGCGAGGACGGCGCTCCTCGTGATCTTTCTCCTGGTGCTCGCGTCGGTCTCCTCCTCGACCCACGTCGCTTCGCTCGTCTACTGCGCGGCCATGGCCGCTCTCGCTTTCCGGACGCTCTCGCGTCTCGCCGTCCTGGCGGACTTCGAGGAGGGGCCGCCGGCGCGCGTGCTGAAGGGAATGCCGACGGCTGGACTCTCCGCCGCGGCCATCCTCGGCGGAGCGCTCATCGGAGCTCCGCTCTTCTTTCTCATGCCGCGGCTCCACGGGCCGTTCGCGTTCTCGCCCGTCCGGCTGGACGAGGCCGGGGGCACCGCGGTCGCCGCCGACCGGGTGGATCTCGACTCCTTCGGCGGCGCGAAGGTCTCCGACCGCGTGATCCTCCGCCTTTCGGTGGACCCGCCCGTCGCGTTTCCCGAGCTCCTGCGGCTGCGGGAAGCGGTCTTCACGAGGTACCGCAACGGCGTGTGGACCCGCGAGCCGATCGCCGACCGTCATGCGCGCGGCCACGTCGGGGTCGAGCTCGTGCCCGAGGACTCGTTCCTGCCGGAGGCGCGCCTTGCCCGGATTTCCGTCGATCAGAACGTCATCGGCACCGGCTTTCTCTTCCTTCCCTATCGGTCCTCGCACGTCCACGTCGAGCGGGGACGGGCCGTTCTCCTGTCCGACGGCAGCGTCCAGGTCGCCTCGAGCCGGCCCTCCGTTCGATACCAGGTTTCCGTTGCGAAAGAGGAGGCCCGGGGGGCGGGCGAGAACGCGATCGACCCCGCCCGCGTCCCGCCCGAGATCCGGGACTACGCGTGGAAGTTGACGGAAGGGCTCACGGATCCGCGCGCGGTCGCTTCCCGGATCGTCCAGCACTTCCGAACCGGGTTCGTCTACACGGTCGACCCCCCGCGCGGAGCGGAAGAGCCTCTCGTAAACTTCCTCCTGCGGTCGAAGGCCGGCCACTGCGAGTACTTCGCGTCCGCGGCGGCGATGATGCTCGCCGCGCGGGGCATTCCCGCGCGCCTCGTCACCGGATCGTACGGGGGCGAGATCGGCGCCTTCTCGGACGTCATCGTCGTTCGCGGGACGAACCTCCACGCATGGGTCGAGGCCGAGCTCGACGGAACCGGGTTTCAGGTCGTGGAACCGACGCCCCCCTCCGGAGTCCCGCCGCCGACCTCACGCGTCTCGTGGTGGAAGCGGCTCGTCACGGTCGGCCGCGAGATCGAGTTCTTCTACGACCGCCGGATCATCGGTTTCGACTCGGGAGATCAGGTCCAGCTGACCGACGCCCTTCGGGACTCCGTCGGCGGAGCTTCCGGGCTGATGGACTTCCTGCGCGGGCGCTCGGCGGGAGTCTTCCCCGGGCGCGCAAAGGTGGTCGTCGTTCTCCTCGGGCTCGCCGTGATCGCGATGATCGCGCTGCGGGGCGTCAAGCTCGCGCCGGCCGTCCCGCCGGCGACTCGCGCTTATCTCGCGCTGCGCGCCCTCCTCGGCCGCAGGCAGGGCGCCGTCGGTCCCGCGGTGCCGCCCGAAGAGGTCGCTCGGCTCTTCGAGAGGTCGGTGCCGGGATCCGGGGAGGACGCCCGCGCCGTCGTCGAAGCGTATTGCGAAGGCGCCTTCGGAGGCCGGACGCCGCCGCCCGGTGCCGCCCGGGATCTCCGGCAGCGCCTGAGAAGGGTCCGGAAGCTCGCCGGGGCCGAGCCGCGGAAGGCCACCCCGCCGGCCGCGCAGGGCTTACGGCCGGGCCCCGATTCCGCTTTTCCCGCCTGACGCCGGCAGCGTCGCGGCGCGCAGTCGCGGGGGGTCGGCCGCATCGACCCACGCCACGACGAGGGTGTCCCCGGCGCGCTCGACGCGCGGAAAACCGCTCGAGCGGCTCGGCTGCGTCGGCGCGACGGAGAGCGCCCTGCCGACGCGCCCGGCCCGCGTGACGCGCGCAAGAAGGATCGAGGCCGCCTTGCCCTCCGACGCGACCCAGAGGACGAGCGCGTCGCCGTTCTCGTCGAGCACGACGTCCACGCGGCCGAGGGGGGCCCGGGCGTCCACGACGGTGGGCGGACCGAAGGAGGCGCCCGAGTCGTTCGAAAACGCGACCTCCACCCGCGGTCGGTCCGATGCCTGCGTGTACCACGCGACGGCGACCCGCGGTCCGTCGGCGGCGACGGACGGGCCGTTGACGGGGCAGCCGCCGATCTCCCAGCCGTCGCGGTGAACCGGCGAAGGAGCGGTCCATCGATTTCCTTCGAGCCTCACCGCGGCGACGTCGCGAATCTCGCCGTCGGATCGGTCCCGGTAGACGACGAGGGGACCGCGCGCCGTCGCCGCCGCGCCCGTCTGACAGCAGTCGCACACTTTTCCGTCGAGAACCGCGCTCCGGCCGACCGCGTCTCCGACGAGCGCCGTTCGCAGCGCCATGGCGCCCCGCCCGCCTTGCGTCGCGCGGCCGTCCAGCCAGAAGAGGCGGATCCGCTCGCCTTCCGGGACGGCCGAGACGAAGCCGTGCTCGGTCGGCGTCCGGTCGTCGTGCGCCGTGCCGAGCGGCTTCCACGTCCTCCCGCGGTCCTTCGAGAGGGCGAGCCGGACGTCGTAGGCGTACGTGTCGCCCGCCGACTTCGCCGCCCAGTGGGCGAGGAGCCGTCCGCGGGCATCCGCCGTCACGGAAGGGAAGTCCGCCCAGTTGGCGAAGAAGTCCCTGCCGGAGGCAATGGTCGAAGGCTCCGACCAGCGCCCCTTTTCGAGGCGGGACAACCGGAGGGCGTAGCGCCCCTCCTGGGGCTTCACGCGGGGATCGGGCGGCTCGAGCCAGGAGAGGAGCACGGTCTCGCCGTCCTTCGCGAGGTTGGGCCCGAGCGCGCCCGGCTTCGCCGGCGGATCGAGACGAACGGCGGCGGAGGGGGCGGCGCCGTCACCCGCGAGGATTCCGGCGAGGAGGAAGAATGCCGTGGCGATCGTCGTTGCCACCGCGTTCCCTAGTACGCGTTGCGGTGGCGCAGGCCGTACCGGATCGTGAGCCACAGGATCTTCAGGTCGAGGGCGAGCGACCAGTTCTCGATGTAGTAGAGGTCGTACTCGATCCGCTTCGCGAGGGAGGTCGAGCCGCGCCACCCGTGCACCTGCGCCCAGCCGGTCATCCCGGCGCGGACGCGGTGGCGCAGCATGTACTGGGGGAACTTCTCCTTGAATTCCCGGACGAACTCGGGCCGCTCCGGGCGCGGTCCGACGAGCGACATCTCGCCCTTGACGACGTTGACGAGCTGCGGCAGCTCGTCCAGGCTCCAGCGCCGCAGGAACCGTCCGACGAACGTCCGCCGCGGATCCTCGGGGCCCGCCCACGTGGGGCCCGTGTCGTCCTCCGCCCCGGGGCGCATGGAGCGGAACTTCACGATCTCGAAGGGACGGCCGTCCAGACCCATCCGGCGCTGCCGGTACAGGATCGGCCGGCCCGTCAGACGGATGGCGAGCGCGATCACCGCGAAGAGCGGCGAGAGCAGGACGAGCGCCGCCGAGGCGATCGAGAGATCGAGCGTGCGCTTCACTAGGCTCATCCAGCCGGTGAGCGGAACCTGGGTCAGATGCACCACGGGAAGCCCGTCGAGGTCTTCGACGCCCGCGCGGAACGTGATGTGCTGGAGGAGATCCGGCACGACCCGCACGTCGGCCACCGTGCGGGCGACGTCTTTCAGCACGGCGAGCATCGCGCGGTGCGCTTCGAGCGGCAGCGCGAGGAA
>DASRPJ010000077.1:0-3014 GCA_035646435.1 Thermoanaerobaculia bacterium
AGACCAAAACGTTGGTATCGCCACGGACAGGTCGCTCCGCTCAAATGCAACGGTTCTTCCGCTCCAATAAATAGCCTCGAGCGTCGCACCCTTCACCACGAGCTTCCGCGGACTCCGCAATACTTCATAGAGGTAATACCAAGGCATGAAAGACAACAGAACCACGCCAACTCTGCTCAACGTGGAACCCTCGTTTTGCGGATTCAGCGCAGCCCAGGCAAGGCACAGAGTTAGTCCCGCGAAAAGAGCCGCTTGGTAGCCCAATCGAACCAGAGAAAATGCGTATACCGCGCCTTGCTGTTCTTCGGACACGAGGATCTCGACAGGAGCGTGCTCGATGACCGCGAATCGTTCAGAGCTCCGTCAATTGCCCTCGAACGCCACTCGCAACAGCTCCGCCAGCTCGCGCTTGTGCACCGTCGCGTTGCCGGTCGCGGGCGAGGCGGACGGCGCACGGCCCGCGTAGCGTAGCGTCACGCCCTTCGGAAGGAGCTCCGTCAGCCGCTCCCGCACGAACGTCCACGCGCCCATGTTCCGGGCCTCTTCCTGGACCCAGGCGAAGTCGCGCGCCGCGCCGAGTCCGGCGAGGATTCCGCGCAGCGCGTCGTCCGGGAACGGGTGGAGCTGCTCGAGACGCAGGATCGCCGTCGTCCCGTCCTTGCGCTCCTCCCGCGCGGCCGCGAGGTCGTAGAACACTTTTCCGCTGCAGAAGAGCACCCGCGTCACGGCGGCGCGGTCGGAGACCCCCGCGTCGTCCTGCACCGTCCGGAAGCCGCCGCTCGTCAGCTCCGCGAGCGGCGAAAACGACGCCGGCTGCCGGAGCAGGCTCTTCGGAGTGAAGACGACGAGCGGCTTCGCGGACGGCTGACGCATCTGGCGGCGCAGCAGGTGGAAGTACTGCGCGGGCGTCGTCACGTTGGCGACCTGGAGGTTGTCCTCGGCGCAGAGCTGGAGGTACCGCTCGAGGCGGGCGCTCGAGTGCTCGGGCCCCTGCCCCTCGTAGCCGTGCGGGAGGAGGAGCCCGAGCCGCGTCGTCTGCTGCCACTTGTCCTCGGCGGAGGTGACGAACTGGTCGATGACGACCTGCGCGCCGTTGGCGAAGTCGCCGTACTGCGCCTCCCAGAGGACGAGCGTCTCGGGAGACTCGACGCTGTAGCCGTACTCGAAGCCGAGCACGCTCACTTCCGAGAGGGGGCTGTCGAAGACGGAGAGGGGCGCCTGCGCGGGATCGAGGGTCGAAAGCGGCGTCCACGTCTCCCCCGTCGCGGAGTCGTGGAAGACGATGTGGCGCTGGCTGAACGTCCCCCGGCTCGTGTCCTGTCCGGAGAGGCGGATCGGCGTGCGCTCGAGGAGGAGCGATCCGAACGCCAGGGCCTCCGCGGTGGACCAGTCGAGCGGCTGCGCGCCTTCGGCCATCTTCGCGCGCCGCGCGAGCTGCGAGACCATTTTCGGGTTCAGGTGGAAGCCCGAAGGGACCGTCGTCAGGGCGCGTCCGATGCGGGCGAGCGTTTCCGACGGGACGGCGGTCTCCGTCTGGCCCGATGCGGGGCGGGGAACGGGGGGCGAAGCGGGTTCTGGCTCCGTCGCCTTCGCGCGCGCGGCGATCTCTTTCGCCTTCGCGAGCGCAGACTCGTACTCCACTCTCTGCCGCTCCTCCATCTGCGTCACTTCCGCCTCGGTCAGGACGCCCTCCTTGACGAGGCGGCGCGCGTAGAGGGACCGCACCCCGGGGTGCTCCTGGATCCGCCGGTACATGAGCGGCTGCGTGTACGTCGGCTCGTCCCCCTCGTTGTGGCCGTGAAGGCGGAATCCGATCAGGTCGACGACGACGTCCTTGTGCCACTCCTGCCGGTAGTCGAGCGCGATCTGGAGCACGCGGTAGGCCGCCTCCGGGTCGTCGGCGTTGACGTGGAAGATCGGGACCTGGTTGATCTTCGCGACGTCGGTCGAGTAGAAGGAGGAGCGCCCCGCCGCGGGCGGCGTCGTGAACCCGATCTGGTTGTTCACGATCACGTGGAGGCTCCCTCCGGTCCGGTATCCCGAGAGCTGCGCGAGGTTGAAGACCTCCGCGACCATTCCCTGCCCGGCGAACGCCGCGTCGCCGTGGAGGATGACGGCGAGCACGCGGTTCCACGCCTCCGGGCCGCGGCCACGCCGGTCCTGCTTCGCGCGGACCATCCCTTCGACGACGGGATCCACCGCTTCGAGGTGCGACGGGTTCGACGGCACCGTGATCGCGACCTCGCGGCCGGTCGCCGTCCCGTGGACCCCGTAGGCTCCCTGGTGGTATTTGACGTCCCCCTCGTCGGCGGGGAAATCGGGGTGCACGGTGCCCTCGAAGCTCGCGAAGATCCGCTCGGTCGAGTTGCCCACGACGTTTGCGAGGATGTTCAGGCGTCCGCGGTGCGTGAGCCCCATCGTCACTTCCTCGATGCCGCGGTCTCCCGCGCCTTCGAGAAGCTGGTCGAGGAACGCGATCGCCGTCTCGCATCCTTCGATCGAGTACCGGCGCTGCCCGAGGTACTTGGTCCCGAGGAATCGCTCGAAAGTCTCGGCGGCGAGGAGCTTCTCGAAGATGCGGCGCCGCACGTCGCGGGGAGGGGGCTCGGCCAGGGCGCCGACGCGCAGGCGGACCCAAGCCTTCTCGACCGGGTTCGAGATGAAGCGATATTCGATGCCGACCTTGCCGCAGTACACGCGGCGCATCACCGCGATGATGTCGCGAAGCGGCATGTGGTCGCCGCCCTTCAAACCGCCGGTCCAGAATTCGCGATCGAGGTCCCAGATCGTGAGCTCGTACGTCTCCAGGTCGAGCTCCGGGTGCTCCTGCACGGGCACCATCCGGAGCGGGTCCACGTCGGCGATCAGGTGGCCGCGCACGCGGTACGCGTTGATGAGCTCGAGCACGCGCGCCTGCTTCTGGATCTCGTCGCGCCGGCCGAACGCGGGGTTCCGGTCCACGGCCCACCGATAGGGCTTGTGGGGGATCCCGAGGTCGGCGAAGAGGCTTTCGT
>DASRPJ010000078.1:0-5020 GCA_035646435.1 Thermoanaerobaculia bacterium
GGAGGGTGCCGGCGGGCCGCCGTCCGGTCGCGCCGGCTGGGGTGCGGGGACCGCAAGGTCCCTGCCTCCAAGTCCGAGCGCGGAGGAGCCCTCAGGGTGTCACGTCCGGACGGCGAACGCAAATCCGCGGCGCGGCGATCAGCCTTTGACCGTCCAGCCCTTCTTCGCGAGGATCTCTCGCAGCCGCTCGCGGTGGTCGCCCTGGAGCTCGAGAAAGTCCTCGAACGCCCGTCCCCCCGTTCCGCACGACTTCTTCAGGTCGCGCGTGAGCGACTCGATCAACTCCCGGTTCCGTGGAAGACCATCGATGCGCGTGACGATCTTCCCGGAGCCCCTCTTTTCGACCGAGAGGTTCAGACGGATCTTCGCGGGCACGGGCTCCGCGGCGGCGAGGTTCGAGGAGCAGCGACAGTCGGTCTCCGGCCAGCCGCACTTCGGGCACATCCGCCCGGAGGCGCTCGAGTACACGAGGCGCGACCGTTTCGGCGATTCCGTCACGCCGCCTCCCTTCTTGTCATCCCGAGCCTTCGCTCTCCCTTGTCATCCCGAGTCCTTCGCTCTCCCTTGTCATCCCGAGTCCTTCGCCCTCCCTGTCATCCCGAGCGGAGCGAGGGATCTGTGTCCCTGTTGATTGCGGCCTTCCGCTCAGGACAGGCTCCGCGAGGGAACTGTGTCCCTCTCGACTCCGGTCTTCCGCTCAGGACAGGCTCCGCGACGGATCCGGGCCCTTCCGGAGAGGGCAACAGATTCCTCACTTCGCTCCTCGGAATGACGAGGAAGAAGGGCTTCGCCCGACTGCCCGGGAATACCGTCACCTTCGGGCTCCTTCCCTTGAGTCCCCTCATTCTCTGAGAATATGACCGAGACCATGTCGACCTTGACCCCTTCCGCCGCCGGCGTCCGCGCCGACCGACGGGGCCTCGCCATCGTCGCCCACGTCGACCACGGGAAAACGACGCTCGTCGACGCCCTCCTGAAGCAGTGCGGCAGCTTCCGCGTCGGTCAGAGGGTATCCGAGCTCGTCATGGACTCGGGTGACCTCGAGAAGGAGCGGGGAATCACCATCCTCGCGAAGAACACGGCCGTCCGATATCGCGACACGATCATCAACATCGTCGACACGCCCGGGCACAGGGACTTCGGATCCGAGGTCGAACGCATTCTGACGATGGTCGAGGGCGTGCTCCTGCTCGTGGACGCCTCCGAGGGGCCACTGCCGCAGACCCGCTTCGTGCTGAAGAAGTCGATCGAAGGGGGGAAGCGACCCATCGTCCTGATCAACAAGATCGACCGGGCGGACGCGCGGACCCTCGAGGTCGAGGAGGAGATCCGCGACCTCTTCTTCTCGCTCGCCACTCTCGACCACCATCTCGAGTTCCCCGTTCTCTACGGCGCCGGACGCCTCGGATTCGCGAGCCTCGACCCGGCCGCGACTTCAGGGGATCTCCGTCCCCTGCTCGACGCGATCCTCGAGCACATTCCCGCGCCGGCGATCGGGGAGGGAACTTTCAAGATGGTCGTCGCAAACACCGAGTACTCGGACTACGTGGGCCGGCAGGCGGTCGGACGCGTCTTCTCGGGGACGCTCTCGCGGGCGGCGGACCTCGCCGCGGTTCGGCCGGACGGGACCATCACGGAACGCGGACGGGTCGGCAAGATCCAGCTCTTCGCCGGCATCGAACGGGTCGAGGTCTCCGAGGTGTCGGCCGGGGACATCTGCATGATCTCGGGCCTTCCCGGGATCGAGATCGGCGACACGCTCCTCGACCCGGTCGATCCGACGCCGCTGCCCGGCATTCACGTGGACGAACCGACCCTCTCGATGGAGTTCCGGACGAACGACTCGCCCATGTCCGGCCGCTCCGGAAAGTACGTCACCGGCCGCCACCTTCGCGAGCGCCTCGAGAAAGAGCTCGAGAGGAACGTCGGGGTCCGGCTCGAGAGAGCGGCGGAGGCGGAGGCGTTCCTCGTTCTCGCGCGCGGGGAGCTCTCCCTCTCGATCCTTGCGGAGACGATGCGGCGGGAAGGCTACGAGTTCTCGCTCGGCCGGCCCCAGGTCATCCTCCGGACCGGCCCGAACGGGGAGGTCCTCGAGCCCTACGAGGAGCTCGTCATCGACTGCGGTGAGGAGTTCACCGGACCCTTGATCGCCGCCGTCGGCGAGCGCCGCGGGGAATTGAAGCACATCGGCCGGCACGGCGACCGCACCCGGATCGAGTTCACGGTCCCGTCGCGCGGCCTTCTCGGATTCCGGCTCGAGTTTCTCTCGCTGACGCGGGGCACGGGACTCTTGAACCACCTCTTCGACGAGTACGGCCCTCACCGCGGGCCGCTTCCCAACCGCAAGCGCGGCGCGATGATCGCGAAGGAGCCGGGAGAGGTGACCGCGTACGCCCTGGATCAGCTCGCGGACCGCGGGCTCTTCTTCGTGAAGCCGGGGGATGCCGTTTACGGCGGCCAGATCGTGGGGGAGCAGGTGAAGGAGTCCGACCTCGTGGTCCAGCCGTGCCGCAAGAAGCAGCTCACGAACATGCGCGCTTCGACCGCGGACATCGCCGTGCGCCTCAACCAGGCGCGCACTCTCACGATCGAGCAGGCCATCGAGTGGATCAACGACGACGAGCTCGTCGAGGTGACCCCCGCCGCGATCCGCGTGCGCAAGCGGATCCTGGACCACTCGCGGCGCAAGTCGGCCGAGAGCGAATAGCCGCGCGGCGGACTCCGCCCCCCACCCCGGCCCTCTTCCCGGAGGGGCGCACAGAGAGAAAAAAGAAACGGGGCGGCTCGCGCCGCCCCTTGCACTCTCCCGAAATCCGGATCGCGGCTCAGGGCCGCCGCGAGCGCTCTTTCCAGCTCTTGATGGAGGTCTTCTTGGAGCCCGGCGCGTCCTCGGTCTTCACGGTATTTTCCGTCGTGTACACGATGTTGCCCTGTTGATCCCGGGACTGGAAGTAGACCGGCTCCGAAAGGAAGCCTCCCAACTCCTGGGTCTGGCCGCGGTCCGAGCCGAGGTATGGATTCCCGGTCGAGTAGAAGACGCGGTACAGGCGAGCCGTCCCCTGCGCGAGGCCGCATTCGGGCGAGTTGTTCGCGCACGGGTTCGAGAGGGAGAGTCCCGCCAGCGGGTTGAACGTCGGGAAAAAGACGATACCTCCGGCAGCGAGGCCATCTGCGTTCAGTCTTTCTCCGAGAGGGAGCTGGAGGAACCAGCCGTTCGTGGGAGCCACCGTCACCCCGGGCGCGGTCGGCGAGGCGATATCGAGAAGGTCGCCCTCGGCGAGGGTCGTCGTGTTGCCGCGGTCCACGACGTAGTAGAAGCGCTGTTTGAAGGTGAGGGCGAGCGGCTCGCGCCTCGACGTAATGTCGTCCCGGTCGCCGGTCCCGAACGCGATCCCGACGGCCGGCTTTCCAGCGATGTTGAAGCCGAGCGAGATCACGACCGGCCGGTAGTAGATGGGATAGAAAGGATGCGTTTGCGGCGCGATCGGCTGCGGCGCCTCGAAGAACAGGAACGGCTTGCCGGAGCCGGCGTTCACGTCGATCTTGTTGGCGAAGCGGTCGGTCGAGGGCGAAGACAACAGGCGCAGGTCAGTGAGGTCGATCCGCCACATCCGACCTTTCAAATCTCCAACGTAAACGACGTCGATCACTCCATCGCCGTTCCCGTCGAGCGCGGACGGCTCGGAGGGAATCGATCCGAAGTAGATCGGTGAACAGCCGCTGCCCGCGTTGATGCCGCAGCTCGAGTTGGCGCGATAGAGCACGTGGCCCGTCTCGACGTCCACGACGTAGAGCCAGTTGCCCCGGCGGTTCAGCCTCTCCCGGTCGAACCCACCGCCGAAGATTGCGACGTAACGATCTTCCAACACGGCGGTCTCGGTGCCGCAGTCCGCCGTACAGACCTTGACCCGGCCGAGCGAGGGCTTCGACCAGCTCTCTCCCATGTCGACGAATCCGGCCCCCGCCGTACCCGCGAGGTCCTGATCTTCCGTGTCCGTGATCTCCCAGAGGACCGTGGGCCACGACCGCGGCGGCTGGCCGGAAAAAACCGTCGGGTCCGCGGCGTCCTTGCCGCAGGAGGGATGGCCGTCCGCGTTCAGGCACGCTGGCGCGTTCTTGGTCGTTGGAATGATCGTGATCGGTTTTCCGGCGGCGTCCGAGGTCAGCTCGTCGGGCTGCGTGATGTCGAGCGCGTAGAAGCTCCCGAGGGAGTCCGCGGGCGCGGCGCCGCTCGTGCCCTCGAAAGCGGCGCCCTCACGCATCCCGCCGATCAGGATGGTGTGCCACGCCCGGTCAGCCGGCGTCGGGGTGCCGTTGTGACTCGAGTCGATGAAGACGTCGCCGGCCGTCGGCGGTCCGTCCACGCTCCACTGGGTCGTCCTCGTCTGTGGACCGTGCGTGTCTTTCAGCCCCTTGTAGATCGACATGATCGAACGCGGCGCGAAGGCGAAGAGCTCCGTTCCCGTGCCCAGGTCGTAGCAGCTCTGACCAGGGTCGCAGACCGAGGGTTTACGGTTCCAGCCTCCGGCGTCGAACGCATGGAGGAGGCCGTCGTTGGCGCCGACGAACAGGACGCGACGCCGGTGCCGGTAGGTGTTCAGGAAGTCCTGGTAGCCGTTCAGGTTGCTCGTGAAGTAGGCGAAGTCGCTTGGCCGTCCCACGAGGACCGGGCTCGAGTGGAAGATGTCCCCGAGCTTCAGCCCCCCGACGCCGTCCATGACACGCTTTTCGCCCTCCGCATCCCCGTAGAGCTTGACGGCCAGCGCCTCCTTATCGGCCGCGAGAATGATCGGATCCCGGTCCCCCCAGATGAATCGGATGGAATCCAACGCGTCGTCGTCGGCAATCGGGGGGGTCAACGCAAAGGGCGGAACGGATTGCGGCGACAGCAGAGTGCGGAGCGTCGTCCACCACGACGGCGGAGAGGCAAAGGGCAGGTCACCGCCGGGAGAGACCATGTCGAAGCGGTCCTCCGGAACCGGGTTGGCTGCCGGAATCGGAAGAGTCGTCGCGGGACCCG
>DASRPJ010000079.1:0-7415 GCA_035646435.1 Thermoanaerobaculia bacterium
GCTTGTACGCTTCGAGGAGGGCCGGAAGAGCGGCGGGAGTTCCCCACGTCCCGAGCGCCGCCGCCGCCGACAGGTTCGACTCCGGATCGGCGAGCATCTTCAGGAGCGGCTCGAGGCCCCGCTCGTCCCGGAGCTCTCCCAGGGCGTGCGCCGCGCGGTCCCGGAGCCACCAGTCGTCCCCATCGAGGTAGCGGATGCAGTGGGGGACCACCTCCGGCGACCGGATCGTGACGGCGATCGCCGACGCGAGCGCCGCGATCCGGTGATCCGGATCATCGTCGCGCTCCAGGAACGCGGGGATGTATTGCGGGCCGAGCTCGCGGAGTCCTTCGAGCGCGCGATCGCGCTTCGGCCCGTAAGTGTCCTGATAGGCGTGGAGAAACGCTTCGGCGACGCGAGCCGGGTCCTGCGTCTTCAAGATCCGGGAGGCGAGCTGGCGTACGCGGGGATTTGCGTCCGACAGGAGAGGGATCAAGTCCTCGTTCCAGCGGATGTCGGCCCTCGCGAGCAGCGGGGACAGCGCCGCGATCGCCGCGTCCTGGATCCGCCGCGAGTCGAGGTGACAGTGTTTCAGGAGCGGGCCGATCGCCGACTCGTCCGGGAACCGCGCGAGGAGCTGCACGGAGCGATATCGCAGGTCCTCGTCTTCGTCCTCGAGACCCTTCAAGGCGAAGGGCAGCACCTGCGCCGACGGAGTGGCCTCGACGATGGAGTACGCCTTCCGCCGCATCCCGGGGGAGGCGGAGTTCAGGGCGACGGCCGCGAGCGAGAGGCTGGCTTCGGACGGGTTGCGCCGCATCCAGTCGAGCGCGGCGCCCACGACGACCGGATCCCGATGGTTCAGGAGGCTCGGGAGCTTGTTCGGAAACGAAGGGCCGGCGAGAGAGGCGAGGGCGTCGACAGCGAGGCGCCGGACCTGCTCCGTCCGGCTGACGAGGTACGGAAGGAGCGCCGCCTCGACCTCCTGGTAGGGAAACGGCGCCAGAAGTGCCTGCCCGCTGCGGCGGAGCGCGGCGTCCGGATCGACGACGAGCCACGCGAGGTCCGGTGCCCCGAGATTCTGGAGCGCGGCGAGGCGCTCGAGGAGCGCGTCCCGCTCCGCGTCACTCTTCCAGCCCCTTGCTTGCGCCTTGACGAGCAGAGACTGGGCGTCCGCCGTGAGTTTACGGCGACTCTTCGGCCACATCGTTTTCCGCCTCGGAAGAGTGTAACGCGGCGGCGGAGGCAAGCGAGGCGACTCCCGCGACAATCCTGGATATGCGCCTCTTCGAGCGCCCGGTCGCCACGGCGGGAATCGCCCTCGTCGAGGTCCTTATCGCCGGCGCGCTCTTCGCGGCGGTGATCGTCGCGGTGTTTCCGCTCTTCCTCTCCAGCCAGCGGTCGAATTCCGTCGCGGCCGCCTATTCCGAGGCGAACGCTCTCGCCCGCGAGGGGCTCGAGCATCTGCTCGATCTGGCGTTCGACGACCCGGGTCTCGCTGCGGGCGCTCACGGCGGCAACGACCTCCCGCCGACCAGGCGCGACCCCGAGACCGGGGCTCCGACCTCGGCGCCGCATCCCTTTCGGCGCGCGTACCGCGTCCTTCAGTTTTCGATTCCCGCCGGCGAGACGGTGCCGCGGGCGGAATCGTTCCGGCCGTTGCGGATCCGGGAGCCGGGCGTCCCGTTCGACTACAAGCGGATCGACGTCACGGTGGAGCCCGCGTTTCCGCAAGGCGCGCGCGGGCTCCCTTCCGCGCGGGTGAGCGCCATCCGCGCCAACCCCGCTCCCGAAACCCACCTCTCGGCGTCGGACGCCGGCCCGTGACGGCGCGGAGGCGTTTCGCCTCGTCCGGGTTCCTGCTCGTCGAGGCGGTCGTCGCCATCGCCCTTCTCGTCCTCCTCCTCGTGGCCGGGCTCGCGCTCTGGGACGCGGCGGCGCGGCTCAACCGGAGCGAGATCGACGTCGCGGACGCGCAGGGCGGGGTCCGGTACGCGCTGCGCCGGATGGGCCGGGTCGTCGCGATGGCCGGGACCGGCGGACTCTTCGTGACCCAGGCGGTGCTCGTGCGGCCCGACCCGGATCTCCCGGGCGTCTCGACGCCTCCCGACGACGACTACGACAACGTCGTCGGGGGCTCGGTGACCGACTGGAACGGCCGGGAGGTTCCCGTGCGGCCCGGCACCGACGTCCTGGAAGTCCGCGGCGTCTTCTTCTCGCCGCTCCTCGGGTACGACGGCGAAACGGGTTGCGGCGCCTGCACGGGGGTGAGCGAGCTCTCCGCGCGGCCCGTCACGGCGACCGGCCACGTCAACGACGATCCGGCGAGGCGCGCGCAATTCGCGCTCGTCGACTCCCACACCGCGGGAGCCTCGGCGCGCAACCCGTTCTTCGTCGTCGTCGCGGAGGCCGGCGACCTCCACGCCGGCTGCTCGAATCCCGCGGAGGGAATGCTCTTGCCCTCTCAGCCGGCCTACCGCGTCGGGCTTCTCCAGGCGCCGCCGGCGCTCGCCTCCGACGGCACGTTCGGCCCGGTCGATTTCGCGAGCGCGCTCTCCCGCGAGCTCGAGAGCGAGGACCCCCGCGACCCCGCGTCTTCCCCCGCCCCGCCTCCCGGTCCCGTGCTGTCGCGGGGCGGAGTTCTCGACGACGTTCTCTTCTTCATCGATGACTCCGACCCGCGCCACCCCGTTCTCTCCCAGGCCTTGCGGCGCGGCCCGCGCTTCGACGTCGTGCCCCTGGTCGAAGACATCGAGAACCTGCAGGTCGCCTACGGCGTGGACGGCCTTTACGGCTCCGACGGAGTGCCGCCCGACGGCTCGCTCGGCCGCCTGACCGCCGTGACCGCGGAGGACCCGGATCCGCACTTCTCGTCTCGCGCGGACGGGGACGAGTGGGCGCCGAACGTCGAGGGGGAGCGTCTCTTCGCGAACGGCGACTTCCAGTCGCAGCAGCCGCCCGCCGGGTTCTCCCACGCGGATCCCTCGGCCACCTCGCACTGCCCGAGGCTGTCGGCCCTCCTTCTCACCGTCGTCGCGAAATCGCGGGATCCCGATCCGACCTTTCGGGGGCCGGGGGCTTTTCGCTTTCGCGCGATGAACTCGAGAGGCGACGCGCGGGCCTACCCGCCTCCGCCGGAGTCGCCGCGGTATCGGCGCCGGGCGAGCACGTTGCGCATCGGGCTCCGCAACTACGAACGGCCGGGATAGGCGCGGCATGCGCCGCCGGCGGCCGGGCGGAGCCGCGGCCCTTCTTCTCGTCCTGCTCTGCGCGAGCGTCCTGACGGTCGTCGGCCTCGCCCTGAAGTTCTCGACGGACGCGGAGCGAATCGGAGCGGCCCAGGAGTGGTTGGATGTCCGCGCTTTCTACGCCGCGGACGCGGGCATCCGGTGGACGATCGCGCAGATGACCCGGTCGCCCGCCGCGTTCCTCGCCCGGCCGGAGTTCCGAGAGCCGCCGGACCCCTTCGGGACGGTCCGCTTCCCCTTTCCGGCGCACCGCCACGGCTCCGGCGGCCCCTTCTCCGGCGATCCCGGAGACGACGGGATCGAGGTCGTCGTCGAGAGCCCGAGCCCGCTCGGTCGCCGTCCTTACCCTCGGGGCGAAGGGGAACCCGAACGGGGGTCCGAGTTCCTCTACGCCTTCGAGGTGCGCGTCCGGGCGTCGGAGGCGGCGCCCGTGCCCCGCTTCTCGATTCAACTCTGCGCCGACGTCGAGGTGGGCCCGCTGCCGGAGGATTTCCTCGACCGGGGCGCTATAATTGCGGGCGGTCGCCAGGTCGAAAAAGCAATGACCGCCACGGGAGCAGTGGAGCCTCGACCCCTTCGGGCCGTGAGCCGAAACTGGAAAGTGCAATGAAAAACGGAGCGCGCATCGCCGCGATTTTCGCCCTTTTTCTCGCCTCGATTCCGGCCGTCGCGGACGTCGTCGTCCTGAAGGGCGGCCTGGTGGTGCAGCTCTCCAAGCCGCCGGTCCGGCAGGGCAAGACCGTCTTCCTGACGCGGACGGACGGGACTCTTCTCTCGGTTCCGGCGACGGAGATCGACGCAACCGCGACCGCCGCGGCCCGCTCCGCGACGCCGCCACCTCCCCCCGCGATCGCGGCGCCTCCGGCGACACTCGCCGAAGCCGCGCGAGCGACGCGCGAGGTTCCCAGGGCGCGCGTGCGGATCACCGACGCGGACGTCTCGCACGGCGAGTCGGCTGCCCGGACCGCGTCCGCCGAGGGGGAAGCCAAGGAGAAAGAGACGGTCGCGGCGGCCGGCGCGGGTCGCGTCGAGGTCGCCGATTACACGCAGGAAAAGTCGGGCGAGGCGCTCGTCGTCCGCGGCGCGCTGCGCAACCCCGGCGCCACGCCGGCGATCAACGTGCGCATGTCCGTGACCGCCCTCGACGCGAAAGGGGAGACGATCGGGTCGGGCGAGGCTGGCATCTCGGCCGGCGTCATCGATCCGTCGGCAACCGTCAACTTTTCCGTCACGATCCCGGTCGGCAATCGGACCGTCGGCTCCCTGCGCTTCGCACCGCGGTGGGTGTCGCCGGGCCTCCCGCCGGCCCCCGCGGCGCCCGGCGCGGAAGATCCCGCGGCCCGTCCCGCCGCTCCGGCAGCGCCTGCGGCTTCCGACGCGCCGCGTTCCGTTCCGCCGGCGCCCGCGCCGACGCCGTTCGGCCGGGGAACCCTCTACGCCGCGCCCGCGCCGTCGGCGCCCTCACAGCCGCCGGCCGACGGAAAGACCGGGTACCTTCCGGGCGCCTCCCACCCCGGGAACCAGCCGAAACCGCCGAGCTCCTAGCCCGAGGCGCCACCGAGACTTCCGTCTTCCCGCCGGGGTCTGTACCCTAGATCCGTGCCCCGCATCCTGATCGTCGAAGACAAGGACTCGCTGCGCTCGATGCTCGAGGAGATGCTCCGAGCCGAAAAGCTCGAAGTGCGCGGGTGCCCCTCGGGGTCCCAGGCGGTCGAGCTCCTGAAGTCCGGCGAGCCGGTAGACCTCGTCCTGACGGACTGGCGCCTCCCGGGCGCCGACGGCCTCGCCGTCCTCGACGCGGCGCGCGCCCTGGACCGGACCCTCCCCGTGATCGTGATGACCGCGTTCGGGTCCATCGAGACCGCCGTCGACGCCATGAAGCGGGGCGCGGAGGACTTCATCACCAAACCGGTCGATCCCGACCTCCTCCGGCTTCTCGTCTCGCGCGCGATCGAGCGTCGCGTGCGCGAGCGCGAGACGCTGCTGTTCGAGGACAGCCATTCGCGCTCCATGCCCAAGATCATCGGCGAATCGCCCGCGATTCTCGCGGTGCAGGCGGAGGCACAGCGGGTGGCGCCGACCGACGCCACCGTCCTTCTCGAGGGCGAAAGCGGAACCGGCAAGGAGCTGTTCGCCCGGGCGATTCATGAGCTATCGCCCCGGCGAAACCGTCCTTTCGTCGCGATCAACTGCGCCGCGATCCCGGACACGCTGATCGAGAGCGAGCTCTTCGGCCACGAGCGCGGCTCCTTCACGGGCGCGCTCGGGCGACGCCTCGGCAAGTTCGAGCTCGCCGACGGCGGGACGATCTTCCTGGATGAGGTCGGCGAGCTGTCCGCCGCCACGCAGGGAAAGCTCCTTCGGGTCTTGCAGGAGAAGTCCTTCCACCGGGTCGGCGGGACGATCTCGATTCAGGTGGACGTGCGCATCATCTCCGCGTCGAACCGGCCGCTCGACCGGATGGTCTCTCAGGGTCTCTTTCGAGAGGACCTCTATTACCGCGTTCGCGTTTTCCCGATCCTGATCCCGCCGCTGCGCAACCGGCCCGAGGACGTGGACCCGCTCGTCGACTGGTTCCTCGGCCACCTTCCGGCTGAGCTCGGCAAGAAGAACATCCGCATCGCTCCCGCGGCGCGGGCGCGGCTTCATGCCTACGAGTGGCCGGGAAACGTCCGCGAGCTGCGGAACTGCCTCGAGAGGGCGATCATCCTCGCCGACGGAGGCGTCATCGAGGAAAAGGGCCTCCGCCTCGCCGTCGAGAGCGCCGAGCCGCCTCCCGAGCAGGCGGGCGAGAACCTCGGGGAGGTGCGGGAGCGCGGCGCGAAAAACGCCGAGCGGCTCTGGATCGCGCGCGCACTCGACCGGGCGAAGGGGGATCGGACCGCGGCGGCGACGGACCTGGGGCTCTCGCGCCGCCGCCTGGAGGCGAAGCTGAAGGAGTACTCGCTGGACGAGTGACTCGGACCGGGGCGCGACCCCCGGTCTCCCGACCAAAAAAAATCACTCCGGGGAGAATTTTCGGCATCCGACGACTGGATATGCTTTAATGGCGTCGATTTCCGACACCAAATAAAGATTGTGAATCCGACGAATCGAATCGCGAGAGCGTTCCTGCGAGCCGCGGGCGCGCTTGCGCTCTCCGGCCGCGCGGTGAGCGGGCGCACGGCCTCCTCGCGAACCGCCGCTCGCATGCGCGGGCTGTCTCGCCCCGGAGTTCTCCTGGCGACCGGGATCGCCTTCGCCCTGATCGCCGCGATCGCACTGCTCGCCCAGGTCCCGATGTACACGATCACGCTGAACGACGCCGTCACCGGCGACAACGCGACCCAGGACTTCACGGTGCCCGGCGTGACGTGCAACGACTGCTACGTTCCGGACCCCAATCCGGGCGTCGACAGCTACACCGACGACATCTACGAACGGCCCATGGGATCGGGCTCGGGCGCGAGCGCGTACTTCTCGAACCTCGACATCACTTCGGGCCAGATGGGCAGCGACGCGACATACCTGTACTTCCGGATCAACCTCTTCGGCGCGGGATCGGGCCTGAACGCGAAGTACGCGGTGGCGATCAACTGCGACGCCGATGCGCGCCCCGACCTCTACCTGCGGGTCGATGATCCCCAGGGAAACATGGGGACGACGTTCGACGAGAAGGCCGTGTTCGCGAGCTACGACACCAACAACGACGTCGGCGCCGCGAACCTCGATGAGCCGGACGGGCCGGGCGGTTCGGACAACGGATACGAGACGGTCGTCTTCGACCAGGGGACGAACTCCGCTCCCGGCAGTGCCGGGGGCGCGGACGCCGTTCAGGCGCGCGTCGCTCCGACGGGGACGGCCGTCGAGTTCGCCATCGAGCGCGTCTTCCTGGACGCGGTCTGCGGCAAGATGGCAAAGCAGGTCGGCTTCTGCGTCCAGACTGCCCAGGGCGGACAGACGGCCTCCGGAACCCAGCTTCTCCACGATGAGTACAGCCGCCAGTCCGGGGGATCGCCCTATCCCTGGCTGTCGACCGCCCCCTCTCCGGCCGTCACGACCTGCCCGACGACGAACGCCGAGGATGACGCCCTCTCCGCGCAGCAGCGCGCCGCTCTGGACTCGGGGACGAACGTCAATACCGGCATCGTGAACCCCTGCTATCCCTCGGGCGGAAACATCCTCCTGCACGACAGCGCCTGCTCGCTC
>DASRPJ010000080.1:0-4719 GCA_035646435.1 Thermoanaerobaculia bacterium
ACGAAAGCCCTCGACCGTTCGATCGAGATCCGGGAGATCGTCCTGCTCGAGAAGACCGGCGGTCGCTCCGGCCCCTATCGGCGCAGCTCGGCGGCGGGGTCCGAGTAGACCGCCTCCGATTCGGGCGGCGGGTGAATGTAGGTCCGGGAGGGCGGCGGCGTCGCGGCGGTCGCGGTCGGCGGCGGAATCCGGATCGTCGGTGGCGGTCCCGCGGCGAGAATGCTGCCGGGCGCTTTCGTCGGCGTCGGCGCAGGCGACGTCGTTGCGGAGGGCGCGGGTCCGACGAGCGACGCCGAGCGGAGGATCCCGACGATCGCGAATCCGAGAATCCCGAGGAAGACCACGATCGCGCCGTAGTACGCCCAGCCGGGCCTCTCGTCGATCCCCGAAGGCATCACTCGGACGCGGATGCAAAGCGACGACCAGGGCGGGAGAGGCCGGTACGCCGCGTCAGCTCGTCATCCTCCGCGGGTGTGCATCTCGAGGTGCGGGTCCGCCCGGAGGACGTCGGCGGGAAGGAGAGGCCGCTCGAGGCGGGAGAGGCGCTCCTCGGCGCCCCGGTCGGCCCGGGCGCGCCACGACTCGGCGATCACGGAAGCGAGGTCGCCGGCCGACGCTCCGGAGCGAACGAGCGCGCGGAGGTCCGTTCCGGCGGAAGCGTAGAGGCAGCGATACCAGATGCCGTCGGCGGTCAAACGGCTGCGGTCGCACGCGCCGCAGAAAGGCGCCGTCATCGACGCGATGATCCCGAAGACGGTTCCGTCGGGCAGCTCGAACCGCTCCGCGGGGGCCGGCCCGTCGCGGGGAAGGGGAACGACCGCTCCGAAGCGGCGGACGATCGCTTCGAGGATCTGCGCGCGGGAGACGACTTTCTCCTCCGACCACCGCGTCGCCCCTCCCACGTCCATGTACTCGATGAAGCGGACCTCGCCGCCGAGCCGGCGCCCGTACTCGAGGAGAGGGATCACTTCGTCGTCGTTCAACCCCCGGACGATCACCGCGTCTATCTTGATCGGCGAGAAGCCCTCGCGCGCCGCCGCCTCGAGGCCTTCGAACACCCGGCCGAGCCGGTCGAACCGCGTGAGCGCCCGGAAACGCTCCGGCTGGAGCGTGTCGAGCGAGACCGTCACCCGGTGCAGCCCCGCGGCGCGCAGATCCCGCGCCTGCTCGGCGAGGAGGACGCCGTTCGTCGTGAGCGCGAGGTCGGAAAGATCTCCCGGGGCCGCGAGCTGCGCGACGAGGCGGGGCAGGTCGCGCCGGAGCAGCGGCTCGCCGCCGGTCAACCGCACGCGACGGACGCCGAGCGCCTTGAACGCGTCGACGACGAGCGCGATCTCCTCGAACGTGAGAACCTCCGCCCGCGGGAGCCAGACGTAGTCCCGTTCGGGCATGCAGTACGCGCATCGGAGGTTGCAGCGGTCGGTCACGGACACGCGCAGGCTTCCGAGCGGGCGGCGGCGGGTGTCGATCACTGCCATGCGCGGCTATAGTAACCGCCCGTTGCGCTGTCGCATTCGAGGAGAGGCGGGGAGATTGGAATGACCGGTCCGATCCGGGTTGCGATCGTCACCGTGTCCGACGGGGTCGCGTCGGGGAACCGGACGGACCTGGGCGGGCCTGCCTGCGAGAAGGCGCTCGCCGACTCCGGGATCGCGCACGAGGTCGTTTCGCGCGAGACCGTCGCGGACGAGCCCAAGCAGATCGCGAGGATCGTTCGCACGCGCTCCGACTCGGAAGAGGTCGACGTCGTCGTTCTGACCGGCGGAACCGGGCTCTCCCCCCGCGACCGCACTCCCGAGGCGGTGCGGGAGGTCATCGACTTCGAGGCGCCGGGCCTGGCGGAAAAGATGAGGGCGGAGACCGGCCGGGACTTCGCCGCCGCCTATCTGTCTCGCCAGGTCGCCGGCGTTCGCGGGCACGCCCTCGTTCTCGCCCTTCCCGGCTCGCCGAGAGGGGCGGGCGACTGCCTTCGCGCGGTCGCGGAGCTTCTGCCGCACGCGGTCTCGCTCGCACGCGGCGAGAAGCCGGATCATCCGCGACCCGAGTCCGAGGACGGAGCGGCTTGACGATCCGCCCCTCGAGGACGGTCCTCGGGATCGAAACCCTCCTCGCCGACCCGACGCCGCTCGAGGGTCGCCGGGTCGGCCTGATCACGAACCCCTCGGGCCTGACCTCCGACGGAACTCCTTCCTGGAAGGCACTCTTCGCTCTCCCCGGGGTCCAACTGACGCGCCTCTTCGGACCGGAGCACGGGGTCGACGGCGGCGCGGTCTACATGGAAGACGTGTCGTCCTCGATCCACCGGGAGACGGGGCTTCCCGTCGTCTCCCTCTATGGATCGACCCGCGAAAGCCTGAAGCCGAGACCCGAGGACCTCGCCGACGTCGACGCCGTCGTGTTCGACGTGCCGGACGTGGGGAGCCGGTACTACACCTACAACTGGACGATGCTCCTCGCGATGGAGGCATGCGCGGAAGGGGGCAAGCGCCTCGTCGTCTGCGACCGCCCGAACCCCCTCGGCGGCGCCGTCGAGGGCGCCCCGCAGCACCCCGACTTCCTCTCGTTCGTCGGGCTCCACTCGATCCCCGTGCGACACGGCCTGACGTCGGGAGAGCTCGCGCGCCTCTTCGCCTCCGAGCGCGGCATCGACGTCGACCTCGTCGTATCCCCTCTTCGCGCGTGGGGCCGCGATACCCGATGGGAGGAAACGGGGCTTCCATGGGTGCCGCCTTCTCCGAACATCCCGACGGTGGCCGCGGCCCGCGTCTACCCCGGGATGTGCCTGCTCGAAGGAACGAACCTCTCCGAGGGGCGCGGCACCGGGAGGCCCTTCGAGACCTTCGGCGCGCCGTGGCTCGACCCGCTCGAGCTCGTCGACGCGCTCGGGAACCTCGGCCTCCCCGGCGTTTCGTTCCTCCCGACGCGCTTCCGCCCGATGTTCGAGAAGCACGCCGGCGCGACGTGCGGGGGAGCCATTCTTCATGTAACGGACCCCGCGGTTTTCCAGCCGTTCGAGACGGGTCTCGCCGTGATCGCCGCGGCGCGGGCCCTCGATACGGCGTCTTTTCAGTGGCGGGGCGAGCCGTACGAGTTTGACACTCGTCCGGCGATCGACGTCCTGACCGGGTCCGCGCGCTTTCGAGAGCTCGTGGACGCGGGGGGCGACCCGCTCGCGGAAATCGGCCGCCATCGCGAGGAGGCGCGGCGGTTTCTCGCGCGCCGCGACCCCTTCCTCCTCTATGCGGACCACCGGCCGGCGCTCGTCGCTTTCGTGGGAGGGCACGACTCCGGCAAGACGACCGTGATCGAGGAGCTCGTTCCGCGGCTCACCGCGCTCGGGCTCGCCGTGGCGGCCGTCAAGCACTCCTCCGGAAAAGTGGACGACGACGTCGCCGGGAAGGACTCGCACCGGCTCGGCGCCGCCGGCTGCGAGGCGTGGGCGCTCCGGACGCCGGAGCGCGCCGCGGTCTGGCGGAAAGTCGGGGACGAGCCGCTCGAGGACCTCGTCCGCCGCGAGTTCGCCGGATTCGACCTCGTCCTCGTCGAGGGTTACAAGGCACTCCCCATACCGAAGATCGAGGTGACCCGGGCCGGGGCGGGACGGCCGCCGATTCCCGACGCCCTCGCCCGAGTGTCCGACGAGCCCGCGGGCGACTCCGTGCCGACGTACCGCTTCGACGATCGGGAAGGCATCGTCGCGGCCGTCCTCTCCCTGTCCGGCCTCGATCGAACGGAGCGCGCGAAGGCGGCGGCGGATCGCTGACGGCGGCGCCCTCTTGTTCATCGTCTTCGACCTCGACGGGACCCTGATCGACGGCTACGCGGGCATCACCGACGCCCTCGGCTTCGCGATGGAGAGCCTCGGGATCGCGCCCCTGCCGGAGGACCGGGTCCGGGTGATGGTCGGCGAGGGCTTGGAGAGGCTCCTCGAGAAGGCGGTCGGCGCTGACCTCGTTCCCCGGGGCGTCGCGCTCTTTCGGGAGCGGTACGCGGAAGTCTTCGATGAAAAGACCGCGCTCCTGCCGGAGGTCCCGGCGGTTCTCGCCGCGCTCGCGGCCGAAGGGCACGCGATGGCCGTCGCCTCGAACAAGCCGGCGCGCTTCTCGCGGCGGATCCTGGAGGCAAAGGGCGTCCTCGAGATGTTCCGGGGGATCGGGGGGCCGGATGGCGAGACGCCCCCGAAGCCGGACCCGACGATGCTCCTCCGGCTGATGGAGGAACAGGACGCCGTCTCCGGCGAGACGGTCGTCGTCGGCGACATGGAGATCGACGCGGAGATGGCGCGCGCGGCGGGCTGTCGCTCGGTCCTCGTCCCGGGAGGCTCCCGGTCGGCGCGCGAGCTCGCGCTCGTTCCGGCCGACGCGCACCTCGCGAGTCTCGCCGAGCTGCCCGGCTGGATCGCCCGCGCCTCCGCCGGCTCGGAGCGAGCGGGCTAAGATCCCGGGGTGAGCCGCGTCGTCGTCGCCGAAGAGCTGTCTCCCGCCGGGCTCGAGGTTCTCCGCGAGGCGGGGCACGACGTCATCGTGCTCGCGGACGCGGACCGCAAGAGCCTGCTCGGTCAGCTCGGCGACGCGGACGCGCTCCTCGTGCGCAGCCGCACGAAGGTGGACGCGGAGCTCCTCGCCGCGGCTCCCCGGCTCTCCGTCGTCGGCCGGGCGGGAGTCGGCGTCGACAACGTCGACGTCTCCGCCGCATCCGCGCGCGGCGTCCTCGTCATCA
>DASRPJ010000081.1:0-3271 GCA_035646435.1 Thermoanaerobaculia bacterium
CACTTGCCTCCGGCGGTCGCGACGTCCCAGTCCGGAAGGAACCGGCGGGTCGTGTCCTCGAGCTTGGCGACGTCGGTCTGGGGCGTGACGGAAACGGCGAAAGAACGTTCGTTGGGGAGCTCGACCGGGCCGAGGGTGAAATTCTGCTCACGGGCCTGCATCTGGAGCACCTCGACCGCGTCGTCGCGCTCGGCCTTCAAGGCGTCGGCGGTATTGACCTGGAGGACGAGGTGGATTCCGCCGCGCAGGTCGAGGCCGAGCCGGACGCCTTTGCGAAGCGCGTCGGAGAACGTCGGCTGACCGGACCCGGTCTGCTCCCGCCGGGCGTTCGCGTAGCCCATGGCGATGTAGCCCGCGACCAGTCCGGCGACGATCAGAAAGGTGAGCAGAACCCGCCAGCGAACCTTCTTGGACAAGCTTTCCTCCGAAAAAAGAACGGTGGAGTGTACCGGAAAAGGTTTCGGCTGTCAGTTGCGGAGCCCCGCCGGGCGCCGCCGCCGAAAGGACGCGCGATCGCCCTAACTGGCCGCGGGCGCCGAAGTTGCCTCGGGCTCGCCCGCGGGACCCGCGATCGCGTTCCGGAGAACCTTGATCTTCACGTTGTCCGCGATCTGGAGGACGACGATCCCGTTCGCGTCGTCGAGCGCCGCGATTCTCCCCAGGATTCCGCTCGCGGTGACGACCTCGTCGCCCCTCTTCAACTGAGAGAGCATCTGCTGCTGCCGCTTCTGCTTCTTGCGCATGGGCGCGATCAGGAGGAAGTAGAAGACGACGAAGATGAAGATCATCGGGAGGAACTGGATCAATCCCCCTCCCGGCGCCGGTTGCGGGGCGGCCTGGAACAGGTCGAGCAGTCGGGTCGTCATATCGACCGGATCATATCGGAGACGGCGGCCGACCGACGGTCAGGGCTTGGCGAAGGGCAGCGGGACTTTGCGGGCGGGCACGCTCGCGCGAGCCGCGTTCGCCTTCTCCCACATCACGAGGAAGTTCTCCCCGAGGACCCCCCGCACGACCGACTCGGAGTGGCCGCGCCGGAGCAGCTCCTCCGTCAGGATCGGGAGCTTCGAGACGTCTTCGAGCCCGATGGGCGGATCCTCGATCCCGTCGAAGTCCGTCCCGAGCCCGGCGGCGTGGGGTCCTCCCACCTTCAGGACCCGCTCGATGTGGTCCACGACGGTCCTCCAGGAAGCGCGGCCGGTCGGGATCGCGTTCAAGACGTCGGACGTCTCCTTTGCGCGGCGCTTCGGGTCGTTCTTGTACTTTTCGTTGATCTCGGCGAACTTCGGCGCGAGCGCGTCCCGCTTCCGGAGGTACTCGTCCACGATCTTCTGGTCCACGAACATCGAGCTGACGTTGACCATCACGACGCCGCCCTTCCCAGCGATCGCCCGGATCTGCGCGTCGGAAAGGTTGCGAGGGACGTTCGAGAGCGCCCGGCAGGAGGAGTGAGAGGCGAAGACCGGCGCGCGGGAGACCTCGAGCGCGTCTTCGAGGGTCGCGTCCGAGACGTGCGACACGTCCACGAGCATCCCGAGCCGGTTCATCTCCAGGACGACCTCCCGGCCGAAGGCGCTCAGGCCGCCGTGTTTCGCGTACGTCCGGGGGTCGTACCCGGGCGCCCAGAACGGACCGGAGGAGTCCGCCCAGCCGTTCGTGTTCGTGTGGGTGAGCGTCATGTAGCGGACCCCGAGTCGGTGGAAAGCGGCGAGGGCACCCAGGGAGTCCTCGATCGCGTGCCCGCCTTCGATGCCGACGAGGACCGCGATCTTCCCCCTTCGCTTGGCGTCCCGTATTCTCGCCGGCGAGTCCGCGAAGACGAGATCCGGGTGACCGGAGGCGAGCTGGCGCGAGAGCTCGATCGTCTCGAGCGCCTTCTTGGTCGAGCCGCCGAACTCCCCGAAGGACGCGGGGACGTACGCCGCGAAGAAGGGCGCGGTGACGCCCCCCTCCTTCAGCCGCGGGATGTCGACGTGCCCCGTCGCGTTGCGCTTCGAGATGTCGATCCACTCCGTCTCCAGGCGGTAGGGCACGTCCTCGTGGGTGTCGACGACGATCGCGGTCGCGTGGACGCGCGCCGCGCGGGTCTTCAGGTCCTCGGGAGGGGCGGCGGCGACGAGAACCACGGCGGTGACGAGGAAGAGGAGGGCTCTCTTCATGGAGGGCAGGCTATCGCAGGGCGCCGATAATCCCCCCATGAGCGAGCCGCCGCGATTCGTTCCCCTCGAGTTCGAGCGCCTTGCGCCGCAGGAGGCGCTTCTTCGTTCAGAGGAGTTTCGATCCCGCGTCGCGACGCGCCGCACCGTGCGCGATTTCTCCTCCGAACCGGTCGAGGAAGAGCTCGTCGTGAACGCGGTCCGCGCCGCGGCGACCGCGCCCTCCGGCGCCAACCGTCAGCCGTGGAGATTCGTCCTCGTCTCGGATCCGGCGATCAAGCACCGGATCCGGCTCGCGGCCGAAGCGGAAGAGAAGGAGAGCTATGAGCGACGCATGCCCGAGGAGTGGCTCGAAGCGCTTGCGCCCCTGGGAACGGATTGGCACAAGCCGTTCCTCGAGACGGCGCCCTGGCTCGTCGCGGTTTTCAAGATGGATTTCGAGCCGGTGGCGCCGCCCGACGGAGTGGACGACGGGACGACCGTCAAGCGCAAGAACTACTACGCCTCGGAATCCGTCGGCATCGCGTGCGGGTTCCTGCTCGTCGCGCTGCACCTCTCCGGCCTCGCGACGCTCACGCACACGCCGTCACCGATGGGTTTCTTGAACGAGATCCTGGGGCGACCACCGCACGAGAAGCCGTATCTCCTGATTCCGGTCGGCTACCCCGCCTCGGGAGCGAAGGTGCCGGACATCGCGCGCAAGCCGGAGAGAGAGGTCCTGATCCGGATCTAGATTCGGGAGTCACGCGCCTTCGGTGAGCTTGCCCTCGGGTGGAGGTTCCAGTTTTCCCAGCGTTCCCTCGCGGATCGCCGCGCGGATCCGGTTCATCCAGTCCAGGTAGAAGAACACGTTGTGGATCGAGAGAAGGAGCGGCGCCGAGAAGTCGCCGACGACGAAGAGGTGCCGCAGGTAAGACCGGCTGTGACGGTGGCACACGGGGCATCCGCATTCGCGGTCGAGCGGCTCGAGGTCCTCCTTGTAACGCGCGTGCTTGATCGTCACTTCGCCGTGGCGCGTGTAGGCGTGCCCCATGCGCCCGTGCCGCGTCGGCAGCACGCAGTCGAAGAGGTCGACGCCGGCGCGGACCGAAGCCAGGAGGTCCGCTGGCGTGCCC
>DASRPJ010000082.1:0-3792 GCA_035646435.1 Thermoanaerobaculia bacterium
TACGAGGTCCCCAATCCGCCCCGCCTGCCGGGAGGCCGCACGACGTTTCCCCTCGCGGCGGGCGCCGACGTCGCGGTCGGGAAGCGGTACGTCGCGCGAACGCAGTACTGGATGGGCCAGATGGAGGAGTCTCAGCGGATTCCGGTCGCCGTGCAGTACCGGGTCGAAACGAAGCCGATCGAGCGCGCGCTGCCCGCGGGGGTCGTCCGGGTCTACGTGGAAGACGGCCGGGTCTTCACGGGCGAGGACCGGATCGAGCACACGGCGGAGAAGACCGACATCGAGATCGAGACGTCGGAGAGCTTCGACCTGTCGGCGCGCCGCCGGCAGGTCTCGTTCCAGCAGACGAGCCGGTTGGAGTCGGAGTCTGCCTACGAGGTCGTCATCACGAGCCGGAAGAAGGAGGCGGTGACGGTCCTCGTGCGTGAGAGCTTCCCCGGCGACTGGACGATCGTCGAGTCGTCCGTGCCCGCGAAGAAGCTCTCCGCCTTCGTCGCGGAGTTTGCGGTGCCGGTGCCGGCCGGCGGAGAGGCGAAGCTGACCTACCGCGTGCGCGTCAGGATACGGGGCTGATGGGGTCAGGCGTGTAGTTTGGCCTTATTCGTCAGGGGATGTAACCCCGGATCGTCCTCACGCTCACGCCCGGCCGCGCCACCGCCACCGTCACCGCCCGGTATTGACCGGGGGGCTTGTGGGAGTCGGTCCGGAACGCGAGCAGGTACTGCGACCGCAGCTCTTCCTCGATCCGCTTCGTGACCTCGCCGATCCTGGCGGCGTTGCCGATCGTGAAGACCTCGCCTCCGGACTCCGTCGCGATCTGGTTCAACGCGCGGCGCGACTTGAAGTCCGTCAACGGGATGTTCACCGCGACGAAGTAGATCGGCGCCCCGGCAGAGCGCGCGTAGCGGAGCAGCGTGTCGAAGTCGACGTGGGAGCGGTTGTCGGCGCCGTCGGTCACGACGACGAGAGCCTTCCGTCCCTGGAGCGTCCGGAACTGGTACAGGCCGAGAATGATCGAGTCGAAGAGCGCGGTCGCCCCTTCCGCGCGCGTCTCGCGAGCCGCCCGCTGGAGCTCCCCCGAGTTGCCCGTGATCTCCTGGAGAAACTTCGGCCTCTCGCGGAACTCGATCACGAAACCGCGGTCCTTCTCCCGGATGAGATTCTTGAACAGGTCCGCGGACGCGTCGTGTACGAAGGAGAGGCCCTTCTCCATCGAGCCGGACCCGTCGACGACGAGGCCGACGGTCAACGGAAGGTTGTCGGCGACCTCGAACCCGGAGACGGACTGCTTGCGGCCGTCCTCCTGCACCGAGAACTCTTCCCGGGCGAGCCCTTTGACGAAGCGGCCGCCCTTGTCGAGCGCCGACACGTGGAGCTGCACTACGTCCACGCGCACGCTCTCGACGGACGTCGACTGGCCCTTGATCATGCGGATGTCGTTCGCTTCCTTGCCGTCCTCGGAGATCGCCGTCGCGCGCAGGAAGCTGCCGCGCGCGTACTGCTCGAACGGGATCGTGGCCACGTAGGGCTCGCGGGTCCACGAGCCGATCTTTTTTTCGTCGAGGAAGAGGTCGACGGACTTCGCGACGCCGCCCGAGATCGACTGGACCGCGACGCGGACGCGGACCTTGCCGCCCTGCGGGTCGGGCTGGGGAAGGACCCGCACCGCGAGCCGCGCGCTCCCCTCGTTGATCGCCCACGCGTCTTCCTCGATGACGCGGCCGCTCTCGTCATAGCCGACCGCTCGCACCGTCTGCTTCAGGGGGAGGTTCCCCAGGTCGATCTCGACGGAGTAGGGCGGACGGGTGCGCGCGAGAAGGAGCTTGTCGCCGAGGTAGAACTCGACTCGCGTGATCGGCGGCTCCACCTCCGCTTCGAGCCGCAGCAGGCCGACGGGCGCTTCGCGGGACGGCGGCAGGATCTTGAGCTTCGGTTCCCCCGACTCCCCCTCGGCGCGCGCGCCCCCCTGGTCGGCGATCACGATCGCCTCCGCTTCCGGGAGCGTGTCGGCCTCGCCGGGCGCGAGCTCGGGTCGGAACGCAATGCCCACCTCGGGCACCGAGAGATCCACCGCTCCCTCGCCGACCTCGCGCCCCGAGGGGTCGGTCACGACGAGCCTCAAGCGGTAGCTCCCGGGCGGGACCGGGCGGAGGAACGAGTAGGTGAACGTCTTTCCGTCCATCACGTCGCCGGCCACGGGGTAGCGGAACGCCTGGACCATGTCCTTGCCCCGCGTGAACGTCCCGCGGAGCTCGCCGGCGAAGGAGCGCACCCCTCGCGAGGCGGCCGCTTTCGAGAGCTCGGGCGAGGCGAGCCGGATCCTCACGACGGTGTTCGGGCCGGCCATGCCGAGGTACTCGGCGGTGACTTCGAGCGCGAACTTCCCGACCGGGGTCTTGAGCTCGGTCTGCTTGGGCTGGGCCGACAAAGCGAAGGGAGCCAGGGCGAGCGCGACGGCGAGGAGGCGAGATTTTTGGAACATTTCGGTCGTTGGAAACGGAAACCGCGGGGTCGTCAATTCCCGGGAGTGGTCTCTAGGCGGCTCCCAGCGCGGCCGAGGCGTCAGCGGACGCTTCCCGGATTGCGCCGTCGGGGGACGCCTCGAAGAACTCGACGACCGCTTCCCGGAACTCCGCGGGCGTCGATAGCCCGCTGATGCGCACTCGCAGGGCCCGGCCGTTCGTGAGGCCGTGCGTGTACCAGCCGGTCATGGTCCGGAGCTTGTGGAGCGCCTCGCGGGGATCGCGCGCGGTCCGCTCGATCTCGGTGAAGTGCCAGAGCATGAGGTCCCGCCGCTCGTCCGCCGTCGCCTCGCGCGGCGTCTTGCCGGCGAGGAGGTCCGCGGACTGCCGGAAGATCCACGGATTCTTCATCGTCGCGCGGCCGGCCATGACACCGTCGCAGCCGGTCTCGCGCATCATCTGGACGACGTCCTCCGCCTTCTCGACGTCACCGTTACCGATCACGGGGATCGAGAGGTGGCGTTTCAGCTGCGCAATTTCGCCGCGGTCGGCGCGGCCCGTGTACATCTGACGAGCGGTGCGCGCGTGCATGGCGACCGCGGCCGCGCCTTCGTCTTCGCACATCCGGCCGAGGTCGAGGAAGTTGCGGCGCGAGTCGTCGAGCCCGAGGCGGAACTTCACCGTGAGGGGGATCGTGAGCCGGCCGCGCACCTCGCGGACGATCCGCCGCGCAAGCGGAAGGTCGCCCATCAACGCGGCGCCGGCGCAACCCTTGAGGACCTTGTTCGCGGGGCAGCCCATGTTGATGTCGCACGCGTCGGGGCGAAGCTCCTCCACGATCTCCGCCGCGGCGGCCATCCGGTCCGGATCGGAGCCGTAGATCTGGATCGAGAGGGGGCGTTCCTCGTCGGAGAAGTACAGCTTCGCGAGCTGGCGCGCGTTGCCCCGCGTGATCGCCTCGGAGGAGATGAACTCCATCGTCACGAGCCCGACTCCTCCGACGCGGCGGAGCATCAGCCGATACAGGTGGTCCGTGATCCCCGCCATGGGCGCGAGGACGAGCGGCGGATCCACGGTGAGCGGGCCGAAACGCAACATGCAACCTCTTATTTTATTGCGCCTTTAGGACGCCCGCCCGAGTTCGAGCAGGCACGCGTTTTGAAGTCGCCAGGCGCGGAGGTTTGTCATGAAGCAACTGAGAGTGGTTCTACCTGTCGTCGCCCTCCTTCTGGCCCTTCCCGCGCTCGCGTCGGCACAGCGCATGCCGCGGGAGGGGGGCTGGTCCGTGTGGGCCGGAGTCGGACTCACCAACCCGACGGGCGACATCGAC
>DASRPJ010000083.1:0-2096 GCA_035646435.1 Thermoanaerobaculia bacterium
GTCGACGGCGCGCACACTTCCGCCGCCCGCGGCCGGAGAGGCGACGGCGACGAAGAGGAGAGATGCGACAAATGCCCGCATCGGGTTCGTGTTTTCCGGGAGCCTACCACTGTCCCGAAAATAGATCCGTCCGCTTTTCAGGCGGCTTCCCGGCGCTCGAGCTCGGCAAGCCAGGAGAGGAGCGCCGCCAGGAGCGCGTCCCCGGACGGCGCGGGGAGGGAAAGGATTCCGCCCGGCGAGAGCGCCGCTCCGGGAGTGCCCCGGACGAGCGCCGTCAGGCGCTCCGGGTCCACGCGGGCGTCCTCCGCGAGGCGCACGTGGACGCGGCCGGCCTGTCGAGTCAGCGAGGTCACGCCCAGCCGTTCCGCGCGGCTGCGCAGCCGGGAGTATTCGATCAGCCGGCCGACCGACGGCGGCGGCTCGCCGAAGCGGTCCGCGACCTCGCGGCGGGCCTCCTCGAGCTCCGCGTCGCCCTTCGCGCGCGCGACCTTCTTGTAGATCATCATCCGCCAGTTCTCGTCCGCGACGTACGCGGGAGGAATCGTGAGGTCGAGACCGAGCGAGACCGTCACCGTCCGCTCCGGCACGACCTCCTCGCCCTTCATCTCCGCGACGGCCTCGTCCAGCATCGAGAGGTACATCTCGAAGCCGACCGCCGCGATGTGGCCGGACTGCTCGCCGCCCAGGATGTTCCCGGAGCCCCGGATCTCGAGGTCCTTCGCCGCGATGCGGAAGCCCGCGCCGAGGTCGCAGAACTCCTGGATCGACGCGAGACGTCTCCGGGCGATGTCCGAGAGCGCGGCGTTCTCCGCCACGAGAAGGTACGCGTACGCGGGCTTGTCGCTCCGCCCGACGCGGCCCCGCAGCTGGTAGAGCTGCGCGAGCCCGTACGTTTCGGCGCGGTCGATCAGGATCGTGTTCGCAGTCGGGATGTCGAGGCCGTTCTCGATGATCGTCGTCGCGAGCAGGACGTCCGCGTCCCGCGAGTAGAAGCGCATCATCGCCTTCTCGAGCTCGGTCTCCCGCATGGCGCCGTGCGCGACCGCGACGCGGACGTTCGGCAGCAAAGTTTCGAGCTCGAGACGGACTCGCCCGATCGACTCGACCCGGTTGTGAACGAAGAAGACCTGGCCGCCCCTGTCGATCTCCGCCTCGATCGCCTCGCGGATGACGTCGGGCTTCGCGGGCACGACCTGCGTCTCGATCGCGAGCCGGTCGCGCGGCGGCGTCTCGATGATGGAGAGGTCGCGCAACCCGGAGAGCCCGAGGTGGAGGGAGCGCGGGATCGGGGTCGCCGACATGGAGAGGACGTCGATCGACGCCTTCCACTCCTTCAGGCGCTCCTTCTGCGCGACGCCGAACCGCTGCTCCTCGTCGACGATCAGGAGCCCGAGGTCGCGGAACGCGAGGTCCTTCCCGAGCATGCGATGCGTCGCGATCAGCATGTCGACGGAGCCGGCGGCGACCTTCTCGACGATCACTTTCTGCTCGGCGCGCGACCGGAAGCGAGAGAGCAGCTCGATCGTTACCGGGAACGCGGCGAAGCGCCGCTGGAACGTCCGGTAGTGCTGGTCCGCGAGGATCGTCGTCGGGGCGAGCAGCGCGACCTGCTTGCCGTCGAGCACCGCCTTGAAAGCGGCCCGCATCGCCACTTCGGTCTTGCCGTATCCGACGTCGCCGCAGAGCAGACGGTCCATCGGCTTGCCGGACTGCATGTCGCGTTTGACCTCGGCGATCGCGTGCGCCTGGTCCGGTGTCTCCTCGTATTCGAACGCGTCCTCGAACTCCTTCTGCCACGGCGAGTCGCGCGAGAACGCGAAACCGTCGGCAAGGCTTCTCCGGGCGTACAGCTTGAGGAGCTGGTCGGTCATGTCGCGCATCGCCTTTTTGACCGATGCCTTGCGCCGCGCCCATCCGGCCCCCCCGAGCTTGTCGAGCGCCGGCTGCACGCCTTCCACGCCCGAGTACTTCTGTACGAGATCGAGCCTCTCGACCGGCAGCAGCAGCCGTTTCTCCTCCGCGTACCCGATCTCCATGAACTCGCGCTCCTCCCCTTCGACGGGGACGCGCTGGAGGCCTCGGAAGAGACCGATCCC
>DASRPJ010000084.1:0-2150 GCA_035646435.1 Thermoanaerobaculia bacterium
GGTGCTGGAGCTTGGAGAGCGCCCGCTGGCGGCGGGCGAGCTCTTCCCGGGCGGCGAGGAGCTTCTCCGAGAGGTACGCGACCATGAAGGCGACGCCGAAGAGCCCGACGACGGTGATCGCGACGTTGTAGCGGACCCGCGGACCGGTCCACTCCGAGAGAGCGGCGAAGGGGGGGACCGGCAGCGCCCCGTAGGCGACGAGCTCGACCATCGAGCCGTAGAGGATCGCGGCCGTCGACGCGGTCAGGACCGCGCCGATCCGATGCAGGAGGAAGCCGGCGGTCCCGATGACGACGACGTAGAAGAAGGTGAAAACGGAGTCCGGGCCTCCCGAGGAGTAGACGAGGAGCGTGACGAGGCCGAGGTCTCCGAACACCTGGATCCACGCCGACCTCCGGGCGGGGATGCGCCGGACGGTCACCCAGTGAAAGAGCGAGAGCAGGATCGCCGCGAGCGCGATCCGGTAGAGGAACGAGATCTCCGCGGCGGCGCCCGACCCCGACTGCACGAGGACCGCGGAGACGAGGATCAGCATGATGGCGATGATCCGCGCGGCGCACAGCCACGCGAGAGATCGCCGGAGCGCCTCGGTCGAGTTCGCGGGGGCGAGCGCGGGGACCCGGGAGTCGCCGGAGTTCGCTGCGTTAGCGGGCACGGCTCATGGGCGGTCGCGGCCCGGCCCCGGATCCGGGTTCCGCAGTCCGCCTCTCCGAGCCCACCGGCCGCGCATCGAAACTCCGCCTATCCGATCTTGTTGATCAGGGTGAACATCGGCAGGTACATCGCGATGACGATTCCTCCGATGATCACGCCGAGGATGAAGATCATCACGGGCTCCATCAGCTTGACGAGCCCTTGAACGGCGACGTCCACCTCGTCCTCGTAGAAGTCCGCGATCTTGTTGAGCATGGCGTCGAGCGCGCCCGTCTGCTCACCGACGCCGATCATCTGAACGACCATGTTCGGGAAGACGTTCGACTCCCTGAGGGGCTCGACGATCGTCTTTCCCCCCTCGACGCTCTTTCGCGTCTCCAGGATCGCGTCTTCGACGATCGCGTTACCCGCCGTGCGCGCCGTGATCTCGAGGCTCTCCAGGATCGGAACGCCCGAGGACGTGAGCGTCGCCAGCGTCCGGCAGAACCGCGCGACGGCGATCTTGCGCAGAATCATCCCGAGGATCGGCGCCTTGAGCAGCAGGCCGTCGATGACGCGCCGGCCGCGGTACGTCCTGTAGTACCGCCGGACCCCGTACGACGCCGCGGCGAGGGCGGCCAGGAAGAAGATGAAGTAACGCGCGAGGATGTTGGAGGCCGCGATCACGACCCGCGTCGGGAACGGCAGCTCCGCCCCGAGGCTCGTGAAGAGCGCGGCGAACGTGGGGATGACCTTGAGGAGGATGACGGCGACGACGATCGCGGCAATGACGATGACCGCCACCGGATAGATCATCGCGGAACGGACCTGCGACCGGAGTCGCACGGCCTTCTCGATGTAGACGGACAGTCGCTGGAGGATCGTGTCGAGAATACCGCCCGCCTCGCCCGCCGCGATCATGTTCACGTAGAGGTTGTCGAACGCCTTCGGGTGCCGGCGCATCGCGTCCGCGAGCGTGGAGCCGGCTTCGACGTCCTGCCGGACCTGAAGGAGGATCTTCTGGAAGTTCTTGTGCTCCTGCTGCAGGGCGAGGATCTCGAGGCACTGGACGAGCGGGAGACCCGCGTCGATCATGACCGAGAACTGCCGCGTGAACACCGCGAGGATCTTCGGCGGCACCTTGCGGCCCACCTTCGAGAGCGAGATCTCCTTGCCCTTCTCCCGAATGCCGGTGACGACGATGTTCTGACGGCGGAGCTGCGCGAGGGCGAGCTCCTTCGATTCGGCGGCGAGGCCGCCCTCCTGCACCATCCCCGCGCGGTTTCGTCCCTTCCAGGCGTAATTGGGCATTTCAGTGCCTCTTTCCGGCGGTGGCGGCGACCGTCGGGACGTTCACGCCCGCTCCGCGGTTGATGAGCTCCTGCAGCTCGTCCGGGCTCGAGGAACGAAGGAGAGCCGTCTCGAGCGTGATCAGCTTGCGGTGATAGAGGGTGGCGAGCGACTGGTTGAACGTCTGCATGCCGTACTTCTCCTGGCCCGTCTGCATGCTCGAATAG
>DASRPJ010000085.1:0-18192 GCA_035646435.1 Thermoanaerobaculia bacterium
AGGCGGTGTGCGTCGCGCGCGAGAACCTGCGCCTCCACCCCTTCGGGGTTCGCGTCCTGCTCGCGGCCGCGGCGCCGGCGGCGCTCTCGGGAGCTTTCTCGCCCGTCGTGGCGAACCTTCTCCCGGAGGAGCTCCTGCCGCTGCGCGCGAGCGTTTTCGCGCGCGTCGCCCCGCGGGGGCGCCTGATCGTATCCGGTATCCCTTCGGAAGCGGAGGGCGACGTCCTGGCGAAGCTTCGGGCGCCGCGCTGGTCGCTCGCCGGGTGCCGGCGGGAGAATGGATGGACGTGCGTAACGCTCGAACGCGGCTGATCGTCCCCCGCCTCCCCGAGGCGGGAGCGACGCTCACGCTCGACGGAAGCGAAACGGCGCACCTCCGCGCCCGACGGCTCACCGCGGGCGATTCCGTCGTGCTGCTCGACGGGAGCGGCCGCGAGGCGCTCGCCGAGATCCTCACGACCGCGCGCGGTCGAGCGACGCTCCGCGTGTCCGGGATCGCCCGACCCGAATCGCCGACGCTCCCGACGTCTCTCTTTCTGGCCGGCCTGAAGCCCGACCGGTTGTCGTGGGCGGTCGAGAAGGCGACGGAGCTCGGCGCGACGGAGGTCACGCTGGTCGCGTCCGAGCGCACTCAATCTTTCCGGGCGGCGCCGACTCTCCTCCCGCGACTCGAGCGCGTCGCCCGCGAGTCGGCGAAGCAGTGCGGGCGCGCCGATTGGCCGTCGGTCTCCGGTCCCCTCTCCGTCCTCTCCGTGCTGGAAGACGACCGGTTCGCGCACCGCCTGTTCCTCGACTTCGACGGCGCGCGATTTCCGCGGAGACTTTCGCCCGCTCCGGCCGCGCTCCTCGTCGGGCCGGAAGGAGGTTGGACGGCGGGCGAGAGGGACGCCGCGTCGAAGCGCGGCTGGAAGATCGTCACCCTGCCCGCGGGAAGGCTCCGCGCGGAGACCGCGGTGGCCGCGGCCCTGACGCTCGTGAACGCCGCGAGGGAGCGATGACGGCGACGCTGCGGCGCTCGCCGCCGCGTTTCCCGTGACGCCCGCGGCGATCCTTGACGCCGCTCGCGGCGGCGATGGATACTCGCGCGACGCCCGTCTCGTTTTCCTCGAACCGGAGGTCTGCCGATGTCCTACGAAGAGGTCCAGAAGGTCTGGATGAACGGGCGGCTCGTGGACTTCGCCGACGCGAAGATCCACGCGTTCTCGCACGTCTTCCACTACGGCTCGGGGATGTTCGAGGGAACGCGCGTCTACAAGACGGCGAGCGGCCCGGCGGCCTTCCGGCTCGACGCCCACATCGAGCGCCTGTTCCACTCGTGCCGGATCTACCGGATGGAAATCCCCTACACGCCCACCGAGATCCGGGAGGCGATCTTCGACACGATCCGCGCGAACCGGTTCGAAGCGTGCTACATCCGGCCCGTCGTGTATCGCGGCCTCGGCGCGCTCGGAGTCAACCCTTTCAAGAGTCCCGTCGACGTCCTGATCGCCGTCTGGAAGTGGGGCCAGTACCTGGGGGACGACGCGGTCCAGAACGGCGTCGACGTCTGCGTCTCTTCCTGGAACCGGATGGCGCCCAACACGTTCCCGGCGATGGCGAAGGCGACCGGCAACTACGTGAACTCCATGCTCATCAAGATGGAGGCGATCGTCAACGGCTACACGGAGGGAATCGCCCTCGACAACACGGGTCGCATCTCCGAGGGAAGCGGCGAGAACATTTTCCTCGTCTACCAGGGCCGCCTGCTGACGCCGCCCCTCGCCGGCACGATCCTCCCCGGGATCACGCGCGAGACGGTGATCACCCTCGCGCGCGACGCCGGATATACCGTCGTCGAGCAGCAGATCGCGCGCGAAATGCTCTACATCGCCGACGAGGTGTTCTTCACCGGCACCGCGGCGGAGATCACGCCCGTCCGGTCGGTCGACCGCGTTCCGGTTGGCAGCGGGACCCGGGGCCCCGTCACGGAACGGCTGCAGAAGGACTTCTTCTCCCTCCTCGAGGGGGAGTCCGAGGACCGGTACGGGTGGCTCACTCCCATACCCGTCGAGGACGCCGTCTCGAGGTAAGACTTCTCCCCGGATAGGGCCCCTCACCCCGGCCCTCTCCCCGGAGGGGAGAGGGAGCGGACCGGGGGAGCGGACTTCCAATTTGCCGGCTTCCGGCGTAACCTAGGGGCTCGAGGTTAAACCCATGCTGATCAACGACCTGCTAAAAATCGCGGTCGACCGCAACGCGTCCGACCTGCATCTCAAGGTGGGCGTGCACCCCGTCATCCGGGTGGACGGCACGCTCATTCCCTTAGCCGAGCTCCGGCCGCTCATGCAGGAAGAGGCCGTCGCGATGGCCTTTTCGATCATGTCGGCCCGCCAGAAGGAAAAGTTCAAGAACAACTTCGAGATCGACATCGCCTACTCGGTCCCGAGTCTCGGAAGATTCCGCTGCAACATTTTCCAGCAGCGGGGGACCGTCGGCCTCGTGCTCCGCGTCATCCCGCAGACGATCCGCACCATCCGCGAGCTCGTCCTGCCGCCGGTCATCGAGAAGATCTGCCAGGAGCAGCGCGGCCTCGTGCTCTGCACCGGGACGACCGGATCCGGAAAATCCACGACGCTCGCGGCGATGATCGACCTCATCAACGCGAGCCGCAACGAGCACATCATGACGATCGAGGACCCCATCGAGTTCCTTCACCGGGACAAGCGCTCGATCATCAACCAGCGCGAAGTGGACGTGGACACGAAGGGCTTCTCCGTTGCGCTCCGGAGCGCCCTCCGGCAGGACCCCGACGTGATCCTCGTGGGCGAAATGCGCGACTACGAGACGATCGAGACCGCCCTCGTCGCCGCCGAGACCGGGCACCTCGTTCTCTCGACGCTCCACACGCTCGACGCGACGGAGACGGTGAACCGCATCATCTCGGTCGTGCCGCCTCACCAGCAGAAACAGATCCGCCTCCAGCTCGGGTCGGTGATCCGCGCGATCATCTCGATGCGCCTCATGCCTCGCGCGGACGGACTCGGCCGCGTTCCCGCGGTCGAGGTGCTCGTCCGGACGGGTCTCGTTCGCGAGTGCATCGAGAACAAGGAAAAGACGAGCCTCCTGCGGGACGCGATCCAGGCGGGTACGTCCCAGTACGGAATGCAGACCTTCGACCAGTCGCTCTACGGCCTCTACCGCTCGGGCTTCATCACCCTCGAGGAGGCGTTGAAGCGCGCCTCGAACCCGAACGAGTTCAAGCTGAAGATCCAGGGCATCCAGTCGACCTCCGACGTGGCCCAGGAGGCGATGGACTCGGTGCTCGAGGGTCCGACCGACTACCGTCCTGTGGAGGAGGAGTCGCCCTTCGACTTCTCCAACCAGGTCATGCCGGGGCGCTAGAAGATCCGAAGGAGAGTCCGGCCGGATCCTTCGTCTCCAGCGGACGCCCGCGAGCGCGCCCTCGCGCTGCTCGCCATCCGGCCGCGGGGAAGAGAAGAGCTCCGCCGAACGCTCGCCGAGCGGGGTTTCGAGCCGGACGCAGTGGATGTGGCGCTCGACCGGCTCGGGCGCGAGGGTTACTTAGACGACCTCGGCGCGGCGCGCTCGGCGGTCCGCCAGCGGGGCGAGCGATACGGAACGCGCCGCCTCGCGCGCGAGCTCGCGGCGCGCGGCTTTTCGCGGGAGACCATCGCCGAGGCGACATCCGAGCACTCGCCGGAAGTGGAAGAAAAAGCGCTCGCCCGGGCGTTGGAGAGGTTCTGGAAATCTCACGCCGGCAAACCGGCGCCCGCGCGCCGGCGAGCCGCGCTCGACGCACTCCTGCGGCGGGGATTCTCGGCGGAGAAGATTTCTGCGATGATCGAACGGCTGAAACGAAATGAACTCGAGAGAGGTCCGCGAGCGCTTTCTTAGCTTCTTCGAGGAGCGCGGGCACCGCCGCGTCCCGTCCTCCCCGCTCATCCCGGCGCAGGATCCGACGCTCCTCTTCACGAACGCGGGGATGGTCCAGTTCAAGGACGTCTTCACGGGCCGCGAGTCACGCGAGTACTCCCGGGCGACGAGCTCGCAGAAGTGCGTTCGTGCCGGCGGGAAGCACAACGACCTCGACAACGTCGGGTACACCGGCCGGCACCACACGTTCTTCGAGATGCTCGGGAACTTCTCCTTCGGCGACTACTTCAAGGAAGACGCCATCCGGTTCGCGTGGGAGCTTCTGACCGACCGGGAGAAGGGTTACGGCCTCGAGCCGGAGCGTCTCTGGGCGACGGTCTTCCTCTCGGACGACGACGCGGCGAAGATCTGGGAGCGCTACCTGCCGGCGGAGCGGATCCTGCGCTTCGGCGAGGTCGAGAACTTCTGGGCGATGGGGGAGACGGGGCCGTGCGGTCCCTGCTCCGAGATCCACTACTTCCGTGGGAGCGACCTCTCGCAGAACGTGCCCGCCCTCGTCAACGGCCCCGGAGACGAGACCGTCGAGATCTGGAACCTCGTGTTCATGCAGTTCGAGCGGGACGCCTCCGGGAAGCTCGAGCCGCTGCCGCGGCCGTCCGTCGACACGGGCGCGGGGCTCGAGCGCATCGCCGCCGTCCTCCAGGGAGTGGGAAACAACTTCGACACCGACCTCCTCCGGCCGTCGATCGGCGAGATCGAAAGGATCTCGGGCCGCTCCTACCTCGGGGCAATGGCGGACGAAGATGCTCCTTTCCGGGTGGTCGCCGACCACGCCCGTTCGGTGACGATGCTCATGGCGGACGGGGTGATGCCCGCGAGCGAAGGCCGGGGGTACGTCCTCCGGCGCATCATCCGACGGGCAACGCGCTACGCCCGGCAGCTCGGAATCGAGGAACCCGTTCTCCACGCGCTCGCGCCCGGCGTCATCGCGTCCTTCGCCGGCGTCCACTTCGCGCCGGCCGAGGCCGACCTCGCGGTCGAGCGCATCGGCCCGCCGCTTCGGGCCGAGGAGCTGCGGTTCGCGAGGACCCTCTCCGCGGGCGAGGCGCTGGTCTCCGAGGAGATCGAGCGGCTCCGTCGCTCCGGCGAACGCACGCTTCCGGGGGACGTCCTCTTCCGCCTGTACGACACTCACGGGATTCCCGTCGACGTGATCGAGGAGATCGCGCGCGACGAGGGGCTCCAGGTCGACCGACAGGGCTTCGAGGCCGCGATGGAAGGGCAGCGGGTGCGCTCCCGCGCGACGGCGAAGTTCGACGCGGCGGACGTGTCGGTCTACGACCGGCTCGACCTGCCCGCGAGGCAATCGGAGTTCCGCGGATATCCGGAGCACGACTTCGTCTCTCTCGACGGGGCCCGCATCGTCGGCCTGGTGAAGGACGGTTCTCCCTCTCCGCGGCTCGCGGCCGGTGAAACCGGAGAGGCCGTCCTCGACCGGACGGTGTTCTACCCGGAGGGGGGCGGGCAGGTCGCCGACGTCGGTTCCTGGACCTGGCCGGAGGGCGAGGCGGAAGTACTGCACGTCTGGAAACCGCGGCCCGATACGATTGCGCACCGCGTCCGCGTGACGCGCGGCGCCCTCGAGCGGGGCACCGCCGTGAACATGCGGGTGCCGGAGTGGGTGAGGCGCCGAACGCAGGCAAACCACACGGGAACCCACCTGGTCCATGCGGCTCTCCGAAAGGTCCTCGGCGCCGGCGCGCGCCAGATGGGCTCGCTCGTCGCACCGGACCGCCTCCGGTTCGACTACGCGACTCCGGCGCCGCCGACCCCGGAGCAGATCGCCGAGATCGAAAGCCTCGTCAACCAGGAGATCCTGCGCGACCGCGAGGTCACGAAGTCGAACCTCCCGATGGAGGAGGCGCGCCGGCGCGGCGCGGACATGTTCTTCTGGGACAAGTACTCCGACTCCGTCCGCGTCGTCGAGGTTCCGGGCTTCTCGATCGAGCTCTGCGGCGGCTGCCACGTGCCGCGAACCGGAGAGATCGGCGCCTTCAAGATCGTCTCCGACAAGTCGCTCGCTGCCGGGGTCCGCCGGCTCGAGGCGGTGACGTCGCTCGGGGCCGTCGACCTCCTGCGCGCGGACGAAGAAGCCCTGAACCGGCTTGCGGCGGTGGCTCAGGCGCCACGCGAGACCCTTCTCGAGCGGTGGGAAGAGCGCGAGGAGCGGTTGAAGGGCCTGGAGAGAGAGGTCGCGTCTCTCAAGATGAAGCTCGCTTCCGGAGGCGGGGGAGGCGAGGAGCCTTCCGAAGTGATCGAAGGCGTCTCCGTCGTCACCCGCCTCGTCGAAGGACTGACGGTCCCGGAGCTTCGGAACCTGTCCGACACGCTCCGGTCGCGACTTGCCGGCGGCGGAGTCGTCCTCGTGGGGACGGCCGCGGCGGGAAAGACTTCCGTTGTGATCTCCGTCACACCCGAGCTCCAGGACCGCGTCCCCGCGTCGCGGATCGCGTCGGTCGTGGGGAAGGCCCTCGGGGGTTCCGGCGGCGGCAAGCCCGACCTCGCGCAGGCGGGCGGAAAGCGGGAAGAGCTTCTCCGCGAAGGCCTTCGGGCGGGGAAAGAGGCGGTCGGCGAGATCCTCGCCGGGGCCCGGGCCGCCGCCCTCGAAGCGTAATCGGGCGCCGCGACGGTCCGGCGAATTTCATCCGCCCGGACTGGAATATAATGGTGCAAACCCGGTTACTGAAGGCACAACGAATCAACTGATGCGCTCGAAGACTCTCGTCGCTCTCGCCGTACTTTTCGCGCTCGCCGCGCCCGGCTCCGCGAAAGTGCGGCTCCTCGTCAAGGACGGCAAGAAGATCGTCTTTAACGACGGGGTCGGCGAGAAGAGCCCCGCGTCGGCGAAGAAGTCGACCGGCGACGGCTGGCTGGCCGCCCGGCTTTCGCGGCCCTCGGAGTACGACCACCTGATCAACCAGGCCGCCAGCAACCACTCCGTCGATCCGCGTCTCGTGAAGGCCGTGGCGCTCGTGGAGTCCGGGTTCAACCCGGCCGCCGTGTCGCCGAAGGGGGCGCGCGGGCTCATGCAGCTGATGCCGGCGACCGCGAGGGGCAACGGCGTGAGCAACGCCCACGACCCGGCGCAGAACATCGCCGGCGGAACGAAATACCTGTCGCACCTCCTGGACCTCTTCGACGGCAACCTCGAAAAGTCCCTCGCCGCCTACAACGCCGGTGAAGGCGCGGTCGCCCGCTACGGCGGGATCCCGCCATACGCGGAAACGCGTGACTACGTGCGCCGGGCGCTCACCGCCTATTACGGCGCGCCGTACCGCGGCGGGTCCACGCTCGGCGGCGGTTTCGGTAAGCCGGCGCCGGCCATCCGGATCGAGCGCGACTCGCAGAATCGGCCCCTGCTCCGGACCGGCCGTCCCTCGCGTTCCTCCGCCCCGGCCGGCCGCCCGCTCGGCTAAGCCGACGACCGCGCGGCGAACGCCCGCAACCCTTTTTCCGCCTCCGACAGGATCCGCCCGACGGCCTCGCCGTCGACGTGCTCGCAGTAGAGCCGGACCATCGGCTCCGTGCCGGAAAGCCGGTGCAGGAGCCAGCCGTCTTCTCCCAGGAGGTACTTGACGCCGTCCTTCTCGGAGACGCCGGTAACGGGGTAGCCGGCGATCGATGGCGGCGGTTCGTCCCGAACCCGGTCGAGATAAGCCGACACCACGGCGACCGGCTGGTACACGTCCCGCCGGCCGTACTCGAAGCTGCCGAACTCGGAAGCGAGGTCTTCGAGCGCGCCGTCCAAGTCCCGGCCGGACTGCGCGAGGCTCTCGAGGAGGAGGAGCGCGTTGAAAACCCCGTCCCGTTCCGGCAGGTAGAACCCGAAGGCATACCCGCCGCTTTCCTCGCCCCCCGCGGCCGCGTCCCCCGAGTTCATGAGCTCGGCGACGTACTTGAAGCCGATCGCCGTCTCGATCAGGGGGGAGCCGAGCTTCGCGGCGATCCGGTCGATCAGGAGAGAGGTCGAGAACGTGCGCGCGATCCCTCCCGAGAGGCCGCGGCGGCGGAACGCGTGGAGGAGAAGCAGCGCGAGCACGCGGTGGGGCGAGACGAAGCGGCCGCGGGCGTCGAGCACGCCCAGCCGGTCCGCGTCGCCGTCGTGGGCGACCGCGAGGTCGAGCTTCTGGAGGACGACCTCCCGCGACGCCGCCTCGAGGTTGTGGCCGATCGGCTCGGGGTGGACGCCGCCGAACAGCACGTCGCGCGTGGAGCGGAACGGGACGACGCGCAGGGCGCCGCCCCCGGCGACGTCGGCAACGAGAGTTCCGGCCGCGCCGTGCAGCGCGTCGGCGAGCACTCCGAGACGACAGGCCCGGACCGCGTCGAGGTCGATGAGCGAGGCGAGCGCGTCGCGATACGGCGCGAGCAGGTCCTGCCTCTCGACGCGGCCGGTCCGCGGCGCGGCGGGCAGGGGCCGGTCGGCCTGCGCCGAGATTTCCGCGTAGAGCTCGGGCGGCGCGCTCCCGCCGAAGTGGGCCTTCACCTTGAAGCCGTTGTAAGGCGCGGGGTTGTGGCTCGCCGTGATCGCAACCCCGCCGGCGAGCCCGAGCCGGCGGACGTGAAACGAGACGGCGGGCGTCGGAATCGGGCCGTCGGCGAGGAGGACGTCGATGCCCGCTTGCGCGAAGACCTCCGATGCGGCGAGCGCGAACTCCGGGGAGAAGAAACGCGTGTCGTGGCCGACGACGATGCGGCTCCGGTCGCCCGGGCCGTTCCCCGCGCGGTAGATCCGGGCGGTCGCGCTCGCCACGCGGCGTACGGCGTCGAACGTGCAGTCGTCGGCGATGACGCCGCGCCAGCCGTCCGTTCCGAACGGGATGCTCAACGAGCGCGTTCGCGCCGGCAGGCGGCGGAGCGGCGGGCCGCCGGTGTTACCTTAGTCACTGCTTGAACCTTCTCGCCGAAGATACCCCACGGATGCGAGCCGAGCGGAGGGAGTCGTTGAGGATCAACCTCCCGAACGCGCTCACGCTGCTCCGGATTTTCCTCGTGCCTTTCCTCGTCGTCGTGCTGCTGACGAAGTTCGAGGGGCGCGAGATCGTCGGGTTGCTCATCTTCCTGATCGCGACGGCCACCGACTTCTTCGACGGGTGGCTCGCCCGACGCCGGGGCGAGATCACGACGCTCGGGACACTCCTCGATCCCATCGCCGACAAGCTCCTGATCTCGGGGGCGTTCGTATCGCTGGTCGAGCTCGGGCTCGCGCCGGCGTGGATGGTCGTCGTGATCCTCGGCCGAGAGTTCGCCGTCTCGGGCCTCCGCGCGATCGCGTCGTCGAGGGGCATCGTGATTTCCGCGTCCGGGCTCGGAAAGGCGAAGATGCTGACCCAGGTGGCGGCGGCGTCGCTCTTGATCCTCGCGACTCGCTACCCCGATTTCGTTCTGCCGGGAAAGGTCGCGCTCTGGGTCGTCGTCGCGGTCGCGCTCGTCTCGGGCGTGCAGTACTTCGTGACCTTCCTGCGGCGGATCGTCGAAGTGGCGGGGCCTCTCCCTCCACCGGAGCCTTGACCCGTCACCGTCGTGCTTGACCGGGATCTGACCCCCTCGGCCTCGCGTCTCGCTCGCCTTCCCGGCTGGGGGGTCAGACCACGGCGCAGCGGCGCAGCAGGAACCTCCGGATCGCCCGTCCCTCGCCCCGATACTTCAGCTCGTAGTGGGTGGGCGGGGGCGGCGGGAGCGACTCCCACGGAAGCGGCTCGAGACTCGGCACCGTCAGGACGAGCGTCGCCAGCTCTTCGGCGTAGCCCGGGTGGTCGGTCGCGATCCGGAGGAGGCCGTCGTCCTCGAGCCGCGACGCGAGGGTCTCCAGGAAGGTGCCGTCCAAGAGGCGCCGCTTTCTCTGCCTCTTCTTCGGCCAGGGGTCGGGGAAGTAGACGTGAAAGACGCGAACGGACCGTTCCGCGACGCACCCGGTGATGAACAGGCGGGCGTCGGCGCGGAGGATGCGCGCGTTGCCCGGCCGCGAGCGGGCAATCCGTTCGCGGGAGAACCGGTAGTAGGAGAGGGACCGCTCGACGCCGACGAAGTCGTGCGAGGGATTCGCGATCGCGGCTTCGATCAGGAACCGCGCCTTGCCCGTCCCGAGCTCGATCTCGAGCGGCGCACGGCGGCCGAAGAGCTCTCGAGCGACGAGGGGCCGACCGAACCAGAGCTCCTCGTCGGCGGAGACGGGGAAACGGAGCCGTGCACCCGGGAGCGTGTCGGTCTTCAGCTCAGCCGGTCCGAGACCGCCCGCGCGAACTCCATCGTGGAAGCCGTTCCTCCGATGTCGGCGGTGCGCACGCGGTCGGCAAAAGTCGCGAAGAGGGCGCGCTCGATCCGGTCGGCGAGGTCGGCGAGGTCGAGGTGCCGGAGCATGAGCACGCTGCTCATGAGGAGAGCGGTCGGGTTTGCCCGGCCCGTCCCGGCGATGTCCGGAGCCGTGCCGTGAACCGCCTCGAAGACCGCGGCGTCCTTTCCGAGGTTCGCGCCCGGCACGAGACCGAGGCCGCCCACGAGTCCGGCCGCCAGGTCCGACACGATGTCGCCGTAGAGGTTCTCGAGGAGGAGCATGTCGAACTTCTCGGGGTTCATCACGAGCCGCATGCAGGTCGCATCCACGATCTGGTCGTCGGCCGCGATCTCCGGATAATCCGCGGCGACGCGCCGGAAGCAGTCCAGAAAGAGGCCGTCCGACAGCTTCATGATGTTCGCCTTGTGGATCGCGGTGACCCGTTTCCGGCCGTGCTTGCGCGCGTAGTCGAAAGCGAACCGGGCGATGTTCGTCGAAGCCACCTCGGTGATGATCTTGAGGGACTCGACGACGCCCGGCACCACCGTGTGCTCGAGGCCGCTGTAGAGGTCTTCCGTGTTTTCGCGAATCACGACGAGGTCGACTTTTTCGAACCGGGAGGGGACCTCGGGGACCGTCTTCACCGGCCGCAAGTTCGCGTAGAGCGCGAGGGACTGGCGGAGGCGGACGTTCACGGAGGCGAAGCCCTTGCCGATGGGCGTGCCGACCGGCCCCTTGAGCGCGACGCCGTTGCGCCGGATGGCCTCCAGCACTCTCTCGGGGAGCGGGTCTCCCTCGGACTCCTCCGCGGCGCGGCCGACGACGGCCTCTTCGAACTCGAGCGGAGCGCCCGCGGCCGCGAGGATCGAGAGGACGGCCTCGGCGACTTCCGGGCCGATGCCGTCCCCGCGGATGAGCGTGACCGTCGTCGGCGAAACGCTCACGCGGAGGCCGGCGGCGCGGCCGGCAGGATCATCCGCACGGTCCGGATTCCGGTCGGCGTCGCCTCCTCGATGACGAACTCGGCGCGGCGCCCCTTCCACCGCTCGCCCTTCCTCGGGATCCTCCCGAAGCGGAGCATGAGGTGGCCGGCGATCGTCTCCGCTTCGTCGCGCGGGAACGAGAGCCCGAACTGCTCTTCGATGTCGTCGAGTCGGAAGCTCCCCTCGATCAGGTAGGTCCGCTCTCCGGTCGCGACGAAGCCGGGTTCCTCCTCGTCGAACTCGTCCTGGATCGGACCCAGGAGCTCTTCGATCGCGTTCTCGATCGTCGCGATCCCCGCGGTGCCGCCGTGCTCGTCGACGACGATCGCCATGTGGGTGCGCCGGCGCCGCATTTCGCGGAAGAGATCCTCCGCGCGTTTGAACTCCGGCACGAGGAAGGGCGCGTTCAGATACTTGTCGAGGGAAAAGGTGCGCTCTTCCTCGTCCGAGAGGTCGAAGAGGTCCTTCGCATGGAGGATCCCGACGACGTTGTCGAGCGAACCGCGGTAGACGGGGAGACGGGACAGCTTGTGCTCGTGCAGCACGAGCCGCACGTCGTCGAACCGCGCCGTCTCCGGGAGCGCGACGACCTTCGTGCGCGGGACCATGAAGTCGCGGACGGTCTTGTCTCCGAACTCGAGCACTTTGTGGAGGAGCCGCCGCTCGTCGCCGTGGATGACTCCCTCGTCGGCGCCCAGGTTGAAAACGCTCTTCATCTCCTCTTCCGTCAGGTTCGGGGTCTTCTCCGGAATCCCGAGCATGTCGAGCATCCGGGTGGTGAGCTTCACGACGACGGTCGCGATCGGGGCGAGGACGCGCGTCACCGCGGAAAGGGGGATCGCGACCGCTCGGGAGATCGCGAGCGGCGACGCCGCTCCGATCGCCTTCGGCGCCATCTCGCCGAACACGAAGAGAGCGACCGTCGCGAAGAGAACCGCGGCCGGAACGCCGTAGGCCTCGCCGAGCCACGCCGTCGCGAGCAGGGTCGCGAGCGCCGAAACGGCGCTGTTGAACAGGTTCTGTCCGATCAGGATCGTCGCGAGCAGGCGCGACGTGTGCTCCTTCAAGTTCCGGATGATCGCGCCTCGCCGGTCCCCCCTTTCCCGGAGCCGCTGCAGGTCGACCCGGGAGAGTGAGATGAGCGCGGTCTCGGATCCCGAAAAGAACGCCGACAGGCCGAGCGAGAGCGCGAGAAGGACGAGGAAGAGCAGGTCCCTGGGCGTCATGGTGTCCTTTCGATTCGGGCCGACGCCCAGCGGACGGCGTCGATGAGACCCCGGTCTCTGGCCGCGGCGGAGCGCCGCAGGACGGGAAGCGCCGCAGCGTCGCGATCGGCGCCCGCGGACGCGGCGGCATTCCTCTGCAGACCGCGCCGTCCGGCCCGGTTGAAAGCGGTGTCGCCGAAGCGCCGCCGCCACTCTCCCTTGCCCATGGCGAGCCACTCCGATCGCGACGGGGGAGGCGCCGCGGCGGCGTGCGACGCGTCGCGCTCGGGCCTGTTCCACGGGCACACGTCCTGGCAGACGTCGCACCCGAACACCCGGTCACCCAGCTGTTCCTTGACTCGGTCCGGGATCGGCCCTCGATGCTCGATCGTCCAGTAAGCGAGGCACCGACCGGCGTCGAGGAGCCCGGGCGCGACGAACGCATCGGTGGGACAGCTCTCCAGGCACCGAACGCACGAGCCGCACATCTCGGCGACGGGGTCGTCGGCCGGGAGGTCGAGATCCACGACGATCTCCGCGAGGAGAAGGAAGGAGCCGAGCTCCCGGTCGATCAGGCAGCCGTTCTTGCCGATCCAGCCGAGTCCCGCCGCCGCCGCGAAAGAGCGCTCGGCGATCGGCGTCGAGTCCACGCACACGCGCCATTTCAGCTCCCCTCCGAGCTTCGAAGCGGCCGCGCCCGCGACGCGGACCGCTCGCTTGCGCATCGTGCCGTGGTAGTCGGGACCCCATGCGTATCGGGCGACGACGGAGCCGTCGGAGGCGACCGGCCTCACCGGGTCGTGGGGCGCGGCGAGGCACACGACGGATCGGGCGCCGGCGAGCACGCTCGCGGGGGACGATCGGACCTCCGCCGTGCGTTCGAGGTAGGCCATCCCCGCGTGACGACCCGAGGCGATCCAGTCGCGGAAACGTCCGAAGTGGGGCGGCTCCTCCGCCTTCGCGATGCCGACCCGGGAAAACCCTTCCCGAACCGCCTCCTCGCGGAAGACCCGCGCGGCCTCGAAGCGGTCGGGCCGCGAACCGCGGGCGATCGCCGCCTCGCTCATTTCCATCGGGAGGTTCGTTCCCGCACGGCTGTATTCTCCCTCAGGGCTTCGCCACGCCCCGGGAGGAAGGAGATGCTGGCCAGCGACGACCGGTTCTATCCCCGGGTCTTCGGCCTCGCCGTCGCGGCGCTGCTCGGCGTCACTCTCTACTGGATTCTGAAGCCATTCTTCGGGCCGATCGTGTGGGCGCTGCTTCTCGCTTTCCTCCTCCATCCCGTCAACGCCCGCGTGCGAAGACGTTTTCACCACGGAAAGCGAAAAGGCCCGGCGGCGTTCCTCATGACGGTCCTGGTCGCGTTCGCGATCGTCCTCCCCGGCGCGCTCATCGCGATCGCCTTCGCGGGGCAGGCGGCGCAGCTGATCGACCGGCTGGGCTCGCTCGCGGACCGGTACCGGATCGCCCGGCCGAGCGACGTCGTTCGCCTTCCGGTAGTCGACCGCGTCGTCCACTGGCTCGCGGACAACACGCCGGTCACCGTCGACCAGGTTCAGGCGTGGATCGTGAACGGGCTGCGCACCGCCCTCGAGTTCGCGCTCGCGAACAGCAAGTTCGTGTTCCTGGGGGCGCTCGGCGCGCTCGTCGGCCTCTTCCTGATGCTCTTCATCCTCTACTTCTTCTTCCGCGACGGAGAGGAGATCGTGAAGCGCGGGATGTTCCTCGTGCCGCTCGACGAGAAGAGGAAGCGCCGGCTCGAAGCGCACATCGCAGAAGTGACCCGCGCCGTGGTCTACGGCAACGTGATGACGGCGCTGGTGCAGGGAACGCTCGTCGGGCTCGCGTTCTGGATCTCGCCCCTCCCGTCGCCCGTCGTCTTCGGAGTCATCGGCGCGATCTGCTCCCTGATCCCCGCCGTTGGAACGGGCCTGGTCCTCGTGCCCGCCGCGCTCGTGATGGCGTTCCAGTCGGAGTGGGGCTGGGCGATCTTCCTCGCCGTCTGGGCCGTGGGGGTCGTGGGCCTCGCGGACAACTTCCTCCGGCCCATCTTCATCTCCGGCCGGGCGCAGATCTCGACGCTGCCCGTCTTCGTCGGCGCGATCGGCGGGGTCGCCGCCTTCGGACCGATCGGCCTCTTCATCGGACCGATCGTCATCGCGCTCGTCCTCGCGATCGTTCGCTTCGCCGAGGAGGACCGGGCGGCCATATAGAGGGCGTCATCGAGAGACCCCGAGGTCGTGGTCGCCGCCCGGCGTGAACCGAACTTCACCCCCCTCCGACACGATCCACACCCGGACGTTCGGGGGCAGGGGAACGCCGCGCCGCGACCGCGCGAGGAAGACGCCCCGCCGGGAAAGGGGAGCCGCCCACCTCTCCAGGAGGCGCGAGAGCGACCCGCCGCGCCCCCTCCATCGGACGAAGCGGGGGCCGGCTTCGAGTCCGGTGAAACCCTGCCACACGATCCCGAACGCCGGCGCGCGCACGTCGACGAGGTGCGCTTCGACGTAGCCGACGGCTTCGCCGACCCGCCGGGCCCGCCCCCCCGACGAGAGGTAGAGGGCGGTCGGCGTGTTCCAGAGGTGTCCGATCGCGCGCGGTCGAGGGGGCTCGAAGCCCCGCGCCAGAAGCGCGAGGACGAGAGCCGGTCCGAGACAGAGGACCGCGACCCCCGCATGAAGAAGCCGGTCGGCGGCTCCACGGGGGCGCGGCGAAAGGGCGAGGCCGGCGAGGGCGAGCGCGGACGCGAAAAAGAGGAAGGCGGTCGAGGCGCAGATCGCCGCGAGAGGCCCCTCGACGCGCGCCGCTCCGGCGACGCGGAAGGCCACCACGCTCCCGAGGGCGAGGAAGGCGGGAAGGACGAAACCGTACGACGCGAGAACCCGGCGGGAGCGGTGAAACCGGCGGCGCCACCTCTCCTTCGCCGCCGCCGCCGGCGGAAACCGCACCGGGTGACCCTCGGGGCAAGTCTGCGACTCCGGGTCCGCGACGAGCCGGCGGCACCGCGGGCACCGCACGACCAGGGCCGTCTCCCAGCCGCGCCGGAAAGCGGTAAAGGTGAGGGCGGCCCGGACGAGCGGGACCGCGACGGCGATCACGAGAACGAGCTGCGCCGCTCCCCGGAGGAACCCGGCCGCCGAAGCGAGGCCTCCGCCGAAGAGGCTCTCGAGCGCCCGCGCGAGACGGGGGAGCAAGACGGGACCGACGCGCCGGGCGCGGCCGGCGCGCTACCGGGGCGCGGCGGCGCTACCCTCCAGCACGAGCTCGACGCGGCGGTTCTGCGCCTTGCCGGCCGCCGTCGCGTTCGTCGCGACCGGCTTCGTCTCGCCGTAGCCCTGGGCCTCGACGCGCTCGGGAGAGACGCCGCCGGCCACCAGGACCGAGCGCACGGAGTCGGAGCGCAGGCGCGAGAGCTGGAGGTTGTACTCGGACGTTCCGTCGGAGTCCGTGTGACCCTCGATCAGCACTTTCTGCTGGGGGACGGTGGCGAGCGCGCGGGCGATCTCGGTCAACCGCGCTCGCATCGCGGGCTTCACGTCCGACTTGTTGACGTCGAAATAGATGCTGCCCGGGAGGGTGACGATGAGCCCGCGCGCGTCTTCGCGCACGGAGGCGAGCTCTCCGAGCGTCCTGCGCAGCTCTTCCTGGGTCTTCTGCTGCTCGGCCTGGAGCCGGGCGAGCTCCGCCGCCTTGTCCGCCTGGGCCTGGCGCTCCGCTTCCAGACGCTGCCGCTCGGTCTCCGCGGCCCTCTGAGCGTCTTCGGCCGCTTTCCGGCTCGCTTCGAGCTCCGCGCGCGTCTTCTCGAGCTCCGCCGCGGTGCGGTCGCGATCCGCCTGTGAGCGCGCGGCCGCGTCGCGGTCGGCCGCCGCGCGCTCCGCCGACAGCCGCGCTTCGAGCTCGAGCCGGGCGGCCTCTCTGGCGCGTGCGTCCGCCTGCTGAGCCGCGAGACGGTCTTCGCTCGCCCGCCGCTCGGCGAGCGCGCGCGCCTCGGCCTCCGCCGCGCGCCGCTCCGCCTCCGTCCGAGCCTGCGCCTGGAGGGCCGCGATCTCCGCGTCGCGCACGGAGAGCTCGCCCTGGCGCTTCCTTTCGGTCTCGCGTCGGAAGCTCTCCTCCGCCGTCCGCGCTTCCGCGCGGTACTGGGCCTGGCGCGCTTCGCCCTCGGCCAGCCGCGCCCAGTGGGTCGCCGTCGGTCCGTCCTGCCGGTCGTTCCACGAGCTCTCGGCCACCCTCAGGTGCGCGAGCGCCGCGTCGTAGTCGCGCGTCGCGAGCTGGTCCGCGTTCGCGTTCTTCGCGTCCTGCACGGCGAGGCGCGCTTCGGCGATCTCCCGCGGAGGCGGACCGGACGAGCATCCGACGACGAGGAGGACGAAGGCGACCGGAAGGAGCCTGGCGGGGTTTCTCATTTTCATACCTCTCACGGGTTCCGGGACTGCTCGCGCAGCTGCCGGGTCTTCGCTTCGAGCTCGTCCGCCTGCTGACGCAGGACCGCGGCGTCGCTCTTCCACCTCTCGGCGTTCGCTTTCGCCTCCGCCGCCTGGGCGTACTCTTCGGCTTCGACGTACCGGCGGCGGGCCGTTTCGCCTTCGCCGCGCGAGGAGGCCATTCGCGCTTCGTCCCACGCGCGGCGGGCCTTCGACAGCAGGTCCGGCGCGCGCTGTGACGCCCCGGCGGCTTCCGCCCGGCGCAGGGCGGCCTCGGTCTGCGCGACAATCGCCGGCGGCGGCGGCGGCCCGCTCGACGCGCAGTTCAGCGCGAAAGCCGCGGCGAGCAGGAGCAGGGCGGGTTTTCGCATAAGAGCCTCCTCTCCGCCGCGCGGGCGGAACGTCTCGCGACTCTACTGCATTCACGGTGCCACGTCCGAGGGTCGCGAGCGCGGTCTTTTGAGGATAATCGCGGGAACCATATGGCGAGCGAAGAGGATCTGCCCGTCGAGCTCGCGCGGGAGATCCGCGCGGCGGTCGCGGAAACCACGCCGGCGCCGCCGCCCGCTTCCGAAACCGACGCGGCGTCGAAAGACCTCGAGCACGTCCGCGCTCCGCTCGCGCGGGCGGAGGCTTACGTCACCCCCACGATTCCGGAAGACGCCCGGCTGTCGCGGGCAAAGGCCGCCGTCATCCGCCTGCTTCGGTTCCTCTGGAGGGATCAGACGTCGTTCAACGCCCTGACCCTCGAGGCCGCGGGCGGTCTGGCGTCGGCCCTCGAGCGCACCGAGAGGCGGTTGGGCGAGCTCTGCGCGGAGCTCGAACGGTGGCGGCGGGATTTCGAGAAGGAGGCCCGCCGCCGCGACTCCGCCCAGGACACCCGCATTTCGTACCTCGAGTCGCTGTCGTCGCGGACGGCTCCCGCGGATGGCCCGGTGCCCGCGGCGCCGGCCCTTCCCGAGAGCGTCTACTCGCTCTTCGAGGAGCGGTTCCGCGGACCGTCGGCCGAAGTCGCCGAGAAGCAGCGCTTCTACCTGCCGTTCGTCCAGAACCTGCCGGGACCCGTCTTCGACGCCGGCTGCGGGCGCGGGGAGTTCCTGGCGCTCCTGCGGGGGGAGGGGATTCCGGCCCGCGGAGTCGAGACGAGCGGCATCGCCGCGGAGGCGTGTCGCGCTCTCGGACTCGACGTCCGGGAGGCAGATGCGATCGAGGCGCTCGCGGGCGTGGACACGGCGAGCCTCGGCGGCGTCGTCGCGTTCCAGGTGGTGGAGCACTGGCCCGCGGCGGGCACCTTCCGCTTTCTCGCGGAGGCGCGCCGGGCGATCGCCCCCGGAGGGGTGCTGATCGTCGAGACCGTGAACACGAATTCGCTCACCG
>DASRPJ010000086.1:0-2012 GCA_035646435.1 Thermoanaerobaculia bacterium
CGTCTCCGCGACCCCGTCGCGGCACCGCACGAGCATCTCCGGCGACGCGCCGAAGATCGCGGCTTCGCGCGTCTCGAGATAGAAGAGGTACGGCGAGGGGTTGAGCGCGCGGAGCGCGCAGTAGACGTCGAAGGGATCGCACTCGAGCGGCGCGGTCCACCGCTGAGAGAGGACCACCTGGTAGATCTCGCCCGAGAGGATCGCCTCCTTCGCCTCGAGGACGGCGCGAAGGAACCGCTCGCGCGGCATCGCGGGGGCGAAGCGCGCAGGCGGCGATCGCCGCGCGGGCCGCCCGGGCCCGGGACCCGGGGGTTCGGGTCCCGCGAGCGTGGCCTCGAGCCGGTCGAGCGCCCCTTCCGCTTCGGAGGAGGCGGACGCCGAGGTCAGGAGGAGCAGGCGGCGCCGGGAGTGATCGAACGCCGCGACGGCCTCGAAGAGGAGGAAGAGCGCGTCGGGGACGTCGCCTTCCCGCGCGTGCCGGTCGGGCACCGCCTCGAAGAGGCGCGCGGCGTCGTAAGAGAGGTACCCGACCGCGCCGCCGCAGAACGGCGGGAGGTCCGGGTCGGCGCGGAATCCCTCGCGGGTGGCGAGGCGTTCGAGCGCGTCCAGCGCCGATTCCGACGACGAACGTCGCTCGCCTTCCGACTCGATCGCGACGTCTCCTGCGCGAACCGTCAGGCGTGCGGACGGCGCGACGCCCAGGAACGTGTAGCGGGCGATCGCCTCTTCTCCCTCGCCGCTCTCGAGGAGGAAACACTCGGCGCCCGACGCGCGCAACCGGCGAAAGAGCCCGATCGGCGTCGAGCCGTCGAGCGCGACCTCTCGCGAAACCGGACGCATCCTTCTAGCGCCCGCCGGCGGAGAGCGCCGCCGCCTCTTCCCGCGTCGCGCCCTCGACGCCGAAGAGCCGGGCCTGCGCCGCGGCCTGGACCGCGAACATCTCGAGGCCGTCCACGGTTCGACAGCCCGCGGCGCGTGCCGCGTGGATCGTCGACGTCTCGGCCCCGTCGCTTCGGTACGCGCAGTCGAACACGAGCGGCCGAGAGTCGAGGACGCGCGCGGGCAGAGCGGGCGGGTCCTCCGGCCGGGATCCGAGGGGCGTCGCATTGACGTACAGGTCCGCTTCGCTCTCGAGGACGTCGTCCCACCGGAGGGAGTCGACGGCGAAGATCTCGGCGAGCGCGTCCGCCTCCTCGTCGCGGCGGGCGGCGACCGCCACTTCGTAACCGAGCCGCCGCGCGGCGACGACCGCGGCCCGCGCGGCGCCGCCCGCGCCCAGGACGACGGCGCTCCTGCCTTCGCCGGTGTCGTGGTCCGCGAGCGGATCGAAGATGCCGTCCACGTCCGTGTTCTCCGCGCGCCACGCCCGTCCCTCCCGCACGAGCGTGTTGGCCGCTCCCGTCACCCGGACGTCCTCGCCGGCGAGCCCGACCGACGCCGCCCGGGTCTTCCACGGGCGCGTGACCGAGAAGCCGCGAAACGGTGGATCGAGATCGATCTCGTGCGGCGCCTCGCGGTCGAAATCCGCCACCGGCAGCGGGAGGTACAGAAAGGGAAGACCGCGGGAGCGGAACAGGGCGTTGTGGACGCGCGGCGAGAGCGAGGAGGCTGGATCGAGCGCGACGACGCCGAAGAGCGCCGTGGGGGGCGTCGGTCGGTCGGTGTCATAGACGTCCAGCATTTCCTCGAGAGGCGGCTGGCCGGGTGCCGTCGGGCGGCCGACGGACCCGTACACGAGGGCGCAGCCGAAGTGCGCGGCGAGCACCCGGCCGGCGACGCTCGCCGGTCCCATCGGGAAGAGGGCCGTGACGCCGTCGGTCTCGCGACGCTGGAGGTCGGCGATCTCGAGGGTCGCACGAAGGTGCGCGGCGCCGGCGACCATCTTGACGGCGAGCGCTCCGGTCTCGCGCATCGCCGCGAGCCGCGCGGACCAGTCCGCGGGAAGGCCGAACGGGTAGTGCGCGGAGAGGATGACGCGGCTGCGGTCGCCGAGGGCGCGATCGGAGCCGACT